>JAAZBV010000007.1 GCA_012513605.1 Desulfatiglans sp.
AAACTGGCTAGATTATTGAGCGTCGGATTTGGAACCATGTTTGAATCTGTATTAGCCAATGTAGTACATACAAATGAAATAATTTGAGACAACCTATTATAATCTTCAAGGCTATCTGCTTGAGTTTCTGCATAATGCTCAATTTGTGTTAATAATTCTTTGATTTGCTGAAGATTTGTATGTACTTGGTGATTTTCAATGCGATCAATCCATTCAGACATAATATTACCTCGATTTAAAAAGAGAAAAGGGTCTGCCTTTGACTCTTATTCATCTTCCCCACTTCATCTGACGATCTCCTTTACCCTGCTTACATCCAAAACAAAATTAAAAGAACAAACAGGGGAGCCCTTGATATTGGACTGTTCCCAACAATTATAAATTAAAAACAATTGGATTCCCCGACCTGTCCCGCCATCTTGTCCCGTCATAGCTTTATGCGACGACGGAAGCCTTGGCGACGGCGGATCAGTCGGGGAATGACGTCCGGTGTTTAGATTCTCGCCCTGCCCTGTTAAATGATATTTTTATCCCGCTACGTTGATTTAACAGGGTTCACCCTATTAAATGTTGTTACACAGCCCGCTATGCGGATTTAACAGGGTAAAAAATGACGACAAAAATACTATTAATAAAAATCTTGATTCAATATTCCCAGTACACAACACGGGATCTCTGACAAGATTCAAGATTTTAGAAAAAACGATAAGACTGATAAGACAATTAATCATTATACCCGAAAATATAATGGGTAGGTTTAAGGCTAATTTTTTGAAAAAGTAAGGGAAAAGATAGAGGTCAAAAGCAAGAAGTCAGGAGTCAGAGGTCGGAGGTCAGTAAGAAATGCGGGGAATCAGGCTATAGGCTTTAAGCGGTTTGAGAAATATTTAAATGCAGCAGGGAATCCCACAAGGGTGTATTGCCGAACGATTAAGAGAAAAAGAGATCAGAGATCAGCATTTACCAAAAATGGCAACATTGATAGTTTCGTAAAAAAACTGAATCTCACAAAAAGCCACAAAGTCGCAAAGGTAAATACTTAAAATAAAACTGTTTTTCTTGGTGTTCTTTGTGCCTTTGCGTGATAAATTACCCTTTTACAAATTATCAAATATTTTAATTTTGCAATTAATGTGCCATCAGCCTGGTAAGGCATTGTGTGGAATGGGTAAAATAATGGTTCGGGAAGAGAGTCCGGGTCTATTTTTGACGCACCTCAAAACATCAATAAATTAAATATGTTAAGGTGTAATGATGCTGAGGTGCGCTTAATTTTTTCATTCATGCTATACAGAATTAATTCTAGTCATACTCAACCGGGGCATCAGGAAGTCCGCATGAACCGTCAGCGCACTGGTCAGCCTTACCTGCCCGCCATTTATCTATGGATGAGCTTGTTACATATGCAAAGTCGCACGCCTTGAAGAATGGCCCTGTTTCGCCCCCGGTAACAATGATATTGATCTTTTCAGGGTCATAATATGGTTTTATAACCGCATCACCGGGCAGTTTTTTCCAGGAGGCATAGGGTTCAACACCCTGATCCGCAAGAGGCTTTGTAAGAAAATCCACATAATCGGTCCGCCAGAAACGGTCTGCTGTCATTTGGGCTGTTTCGGAGATGGCTTTGCTGAAATCCTCTTTTGTAGCATACCCCTCTGATTCCTTAACTATTTTTGCTGCCGATGGATCAATAATTACAGTTGCTGAAGCATTGTATGCGGAAAAGGCCTGCAAAAGTATTGCCGCCTCTTCGGCATGAGACCTGAATGCAGCCCCTCCCATGCTGTGGCTCATGGTCCAGCCGCGGAATATGCTCACGACGCTATCGTCAGGGTTAAAACCTTTCTGTACATGGAAAGGCTGCCATACACTCTTTTCCTCATTCTCTGCAATGCAAAGATTATTATAGGCTATTGTGTTCCCCTGTGATGACCATAAGGTTCCCTTTATCCTGTTCCCACCTGTTACATGGCCTAATAGTGTCCATGCCCTGCCTATGGTGGAGTTTGCGATATTAATGGGGCTGAATGCGCCGATACCGGAGTTCATGCCTGTCTCATTTCTGATAGGACCGTTTACAACAATCATGGCTGCAAATGGGGTGGTTGACCCCATGATTGCCCTCTCGCCTGTGGCTACGACTGCAAGGATCACAGGGAAAAACTCCGGCCTTGCGCCTGCCATTACGGCGACTATTGCAACATCCATAACTGTAACCTTGACAGGGTTAAATGGATTTGGTTCTGCCACAATATCATCCGGGGATGCGGATGTCCCTTTGAGCATACGCTCGACACGTTCCTTTGTCGGGAGTATTACCGGCAGGCCGTCTGTCCAGCCCTTCTCATAGAAAAGGCGCTGAAGATTATCTTCGGTATCAGGGGTTAGAAAACTCTTTTCATTTTTATCCTGTGCCTTTTTAAATTCAGCCCTTTTTTTTGGCGGTTTTGTAAGGGCGTCAATGATCTCATCAGACACGATCCTGCCTGTTTCAGGGTTCTTGCCAGTGATGTATCCCATGAGTGCATCATCATGAGCGCCCACAACCGGATGGGCAGTGTAAATAAAGGGGGTGTCACCGCCAAAACCCCCTTCTGCCGCCTCTTTAAAGGCAATGGTTGAAAGCGATGCCGTGGGGATACCCATTGCTTCAAGCTCCCTGCAACCGGAGGCGACCCCTCCGACACAGCCGGGTCACCCTGCTACACCAAGTATTGCGGCATCACCCTTTTCGCTGATCTCTTTATACAGTTCAGGGGCGCTTCCCATAAAGGGTGTGCCCGGTTTTCGCCTGCGCACTGTCTTAACTTTTGGCATATTTTTGGTAAACCATTGCTGAAGCTGTATCATGAACCTTGCGCTCCCGCCAAAACCTGTATCAACAAGGTAGACGGTTTTATTATCAAGGGAACCGGGGCGCTTTGCCATTGTGTATTCAGACTTCGCAAGGAATGCGGTTTCAGGTAATCCGCCTACACGGCCAATTTCCGGGTTTATTACGTTTGAAATCAGATTGCCTGCCATTTTTTGCCTCCATCTTTATGCCTGGTATAAACAGAAGAATAAATTTATTCAACAGGTGGATAATACATTATGTTATACTTGGGGCCAATTAATATTTTATTTTTTTATGTGTTGATATATTTATTAAAAAATGTTTCGTTTCCGAATAATATAGATAAATCTACAGATAGTCAGCAGGATAATATTTTTAACCCAATGAATAAACCTTATATGCACAGGAGGATAACTTGAATTCTAAAAAATTTTTCATGGGATATCTTTCCATATTTTTATTTGTACTGATCAGCACCTGTACAAACTCTCTGGCCCAGACCCCTGGAAGCCCCACCTCTTTTGCCGCTCCCAAAGTTGCTTTGCATCCCCTGCTAAAAAATGCCCCGGAGCTTTCATTAATGGGTAAAAACTGGGATGGCAACTCCGCACTTGCGCTTGAGATGGAGCGGCAGGCCCCTAAAAAGGTCATTAACCGCACTGCCATGAAAGGGATACAAATGAACACCGGTACAGGTGAAAAGGTTGCCTTGAGTACAGTCTATGACCAGACCTTTACTGCCCATGCAGCCCTCGGCAGCCAGTTGAATAAAATTCCCACTACAGCCCTGGTGGGCAGGCCGCAGGTCAAAGAGGCAATAGTAGAATTCCCTGAAAGCCTTGTCATGATCCGTCAGGTCAGGGTGGTCATTCGCGACCCAAAACAGGCGGCAGCAGCAGCGCCTGAGCTGGCATCCTTTCTTGCACCGGTGGATCATGCATCTGTTGCCAATGCGACTGTTAACTCGCTGCCAGCGGATGAGCAGGAGGCCTTCCGCCGATTTCTCAAGGAAGAGCTGCCCCTTCTTGATCCTGATGATCCTCTGCGCTTGGCCCTGCAAAATGGCGGAGAGGACGCTGTTCTGCGCGCTGCCCTGAGCGGTGAAGGCATCTTTGATGTCACTGACGAGGTGGTTATTGAGCGGAATCTATATAATGATGGGGCGCTTCGTCTTTCGCCACAGATGCGTCCACTCATGATGCAACAGAAGCAGACCACCAGGGCAAAAAAACAGGATGCCATCACATCTGTAAGACATAAAAGGGCTGGCTCCGGCAGTGTTATCAATCAGCAGCCAGGCCATGAATACCAATATGAAAATGGTGAAAAGGCTGAAGGCGCCCTTGAAATAAGCGAGTCTTTTCTTGCAGGGTTCACACTTGGGCAGGAATTTAAGTGGGAGCGCAGGTGGAATTTCAGCTGTGGTTTCCTGCGCCTGACATACACTGTCGGATATGGCTTTGGTCTGCGCATACCGCTTAAACTTGAGGGAAACCTGTCGCCCACCCGTATAGTGCGTAGCTCTGCGGATGATCCCGGTCGTAATCTTAACCTCACTCTTAGAGCTTCTGCACTTGATGCGGATGAAAATTATTACAGAAGAGTGGGTGTTCCTCAAACACAGTTATTCGGAGGGCAGGAATTTGTTCTTGAGGCAGGCGCAAGGTTCAGTTATAAGCTCTACGCACTTGGGAAAGACTGGGTCAAGGGATCAATGGACGACGGGGCCTTCAGCCAGAGCTGCGACTTTACCCCGCCCATTGGAACCACACCGCGTGAGCTGTTCTCCATTGATATACCTCCAGAGGTTACACAGACCAACCTTCCCGCAGGTCCTCTCAACGGTTACCTGCAGCTTGGTTTTGTCATGCTTGGCAGCGGTAAGGCTTTAAGTCAGACAACCCTTATTGCAGACAATGCTACAATAGTGCAAAAGAGCCTCCAAATGCCTAATTCAAATATAATAACTGAGGCGCTCCACCTGCAGCCGCTTTCACCAGGCGCCCCTGGCTCGATTCAGGAACAGAAATATGGTGTGCGTATTGATGCGCCACAGTATTTTCTTACACTTCAGCCAACAGCGCGTGTGAGGGTCGGCATCTCTATTTCAGCCGGAAAACTCAAACGCTCTGTAAATACAGACTGGATCAATGTTGTAAGCCTGAACCTGGGTCAGATAATGCTTCAACCCCATGCAGGCACACGTGACTCTTACCAGTGGAATGAGGGTGTGCGTATTTTTGAGACACGTTCCAGCTCTAACAGACCTTCAGAACAGCAGATGAAGGATGCCCTGAAGGCTATTCAGCCGGGGCAGTAATTTTAATCGATAATCAAATCCAGGCAGATAACAAGATGCCCTGAGTCATTTAAAAAACTCAGGGCATCTTTACCCATGCGCAATACCCTGTAAAAGCAATTTTTTTAGTGATATTGATTTATTTACAGATCAAATTATTTATGCAATATATTTGCAGGACGCATCCGCCGTCGCTAACCACCTTTCCATCCTCCGTAGCAGTAGCTACTGCGGAGGACGGGCGCTAAAGCTTCCGCCGTCGTTAAATAACTATGGCGGGATAAAATGGTGGTCGAAGAAACTATGGCGGGACAGGAGGCGCAGGGCTCAAGGTTTATAAAACCTTTTACTGCAAAAGGAGAAACCGCTCATGTATACAAGGGAATATCTTAAAGGATTTGTAGACAAATATATGAAGGCACTGGAAATGAGCGATTTTTCCGGGGTTCCTCTATCAGCCACATACAAATACTCTGAAAACTGTGAGCTTATAAGGCTTGGTGAGGGGATCATATCATTCAGGGTAAAGGAAAAGGTCAGACTTGAGATATACGATGTGAAGACAGGTCAGGCGGCAATTCAATCTGTCCTTGATGATGATAAAAAACTCATCATGTTTTTCCTGCGCATCAGGATCGTTGACGATAAAATAACTGAAATAGAGGCACTCGTGAACACCGGGGCAAAGGGGGTGCCCATACCCTTTGACCCTGCCAACATAAAAGAGATATCAGGCAACTGGCGAAGGTCAATAAGGCCGGCAGAGCGTGATTCAAGGTTTAAGCTCATGGATGTGGCAGACGGCTACTGGCGCGCAATGGAGACAGAGGGCACTGCCGATTATGTAAGACCTGCCATAATGCCTGATGCGGAACGGTATGAAAATGGCATGCACACCACAAACGAGGTTATGCCTGATCTGTCAGAGTTGTTCGGTAAGGATGGCCCGGTATTTATCCCGGCTTACCCTTTCCCTGATAACAGCCCACATACAGCCCTTCAGGATTTTGACCACGGGGTGTGGAAAGGCACTTTAGTTAAAGACAGGCGATACCCTGTTATTGATGAGGAGAGGGGCATAATCGTAAGCCTCGCAAGGTTTGCCGGCAAGGATGATCAGTCGAACAACCCTGATGCAGGGCCTGCCCCATATGTGGCAGAGTTCTTTGCAGTTACCAGGGGATGGATAAGAGAGGTGCATGTTGTTATTGCACCGGTAAAACCCAGTGTGCCGACACCATGGCCGCTGGAGGTATGGTAGAAAAGCAGGGGTCTAGGGGCCAAGGGTTCGAGGGTTCAAGTGTTTTTTCTTTTACCCTAGACCCCTGGACCCCTAGACCCCTGGAACCCTTTTTTTTGGAGCCAAATAAATGTCTGATAATAAGGTTGATATAATTTCAGGAGAGACAGAAAAGAGTGTAGACACACCAAAAATGCACACATTTTCAATTTTATCCCTGATCTATTTTATAATTGCACATATGGCACATCACCTCTTAACTGCACTTCCGCAGCCAATGCTTCCCTATATGCAGCAGGAGTTTAAACTGAATTATACAAAAGCAGCTACAATTACCTCTGCTTTTTCCATCTCAGGCGGTCTGTCACAACTACCGGCTGGATGGCTTGCTGACCGTATTGGGCCGACATTCCTTATAACGATGGGCATAGTGGGTGTTGCTATCGGAGGTCTGTTTGTCGGGTTATCCATGAATTACTGGATGGTTATAGGTGCACTTGTCTTTATGGGGCTTATGTCAGGAGGCTATCATCCTGCATCAACTCCCCTGATTGCCATGTCCGTTCCGCCTCACTTAAAAGGAAGGGCCATAGGGTTACATCTTGTAGGTGGTAACAGCAGCTTTCTCTTTGCCCCGCTTATTGCCGCTGAAGTGGCAGGTATGTGGGGATGGAGAGGAGCCTATCTTACTCTGGCGGTTCCAACTGCGGTGCTTGGCACCATGTTCTTTTTCTATCTGAACAAAAGATATGGGAAGGCACATATAGAGGCAATGAAAAAGAAACAGACAGAAGAGAAACCCCCACAGCCGGGGTATAAGAGGCGTTTGTGGGCATTTCTTATCATGATGGTTCTTGGCGGGGGTGCAGGCGCTACCGTCCATTCATTCCTGAGTTTGTATACGGCAAATGAACTTGGGGCCACGAATGAACAGGCAGCCAGGGTTCTTGCTTGGGTCTTTATGCATGGCATATATGGCGGGTTTATAGGTGGATTCATATCGGACAAGATAGGCAGTGCAAAGGTTATAATTGCTACCGATATCCTTGGAGGACTCCTGATATTCGGTCTAGTTGGAGTTCAGGAGTACAATGTCGCATACATAGCTGTTCTTATTTCTCTAGGGCTTGTTCATGCAATCAGATTCCCGGTTGCAGAGGTCTTTATAATGGGCCAGTCACCTGCAAAACACCGCTCAATGATATACGGGATATATTATTCAACTATGCAATATACCGGTGCCATCTTTGCGCCTATCATGGGGCATTTTATTGATATATATGGTTTCCATACCATGTTTACATTCTCAGCCTATGCAGTCACAGCAGTTGCCTTTATTACTGCATTTTTTATATATGATGCGAAGGACTGATAATAAACAGGCGCAGGGTTCAGGGCGCAAGGCGCAAGGTAAAACTGTAAAAGCTTTCCCCTGTGCCTTGAGCCTTGTGCCCTGCGCCCCTATTCCTTATACTGCTGCCATATAGGATCTGCATCCGAAGCAAATCCGACCAGTGCATCATCCCATGCCGGTTTACCTGTCCCATCTTCCATTGTGTTGAGAGGAGAAGAGGATATAAAATCCTTAATGATGTTCTTAATCTGTTCTTTTGTTAAGCCACCTGTTTTTTCCATATGGAATTTTCCTTGTTTCTTGTTCTTAAGGATCATGTATAGTATAGAAAGATATAATTTTCAAAGGGGTATTTAATGACAATAAAAGAAGAGCAGATAATGGGATGTCCTTCATGCGGGCACAAACAGAAGATGGAGTTTTACCAGGCGGTTAATGTAAAACTCAATCCTGAGTTAAAGGAGCGGCTATTCAGGGGTGAGATCAACCTCTTCAAGTGCGATGAATGCGGGAACAGGGCGGTTGTTGATCTGGTGTTTTTATATCATGATGCGGATAAACGCTTCTGTATCCAGTACTGCCCCTTTGATCTTGTGGCTCAGCGCAGCGATAAGCTATCCGGAATGTATAATATAGAAGGCAAACTAAATATCCCTGCCAATATAAAGCTTCCTGAGGCGGCAAATTACATGTATGAACCCCATATTGTACTAAGCCTTGATGAGATGATCAGGTATGTGCAGTTCCGTGAGGCATTGTATGAAAAACACACTGATAAAAAGAGGTGGCATTGAAAGAAGGCTGTAGGGGCAATTCACGTAAGGGCAATTCATGAATTGCCCCTACAATTAGGGCATATTATGAAATACAACCCTGACATACACCACCGACGTTCAATACGCCTGAAGGGGTATGATTATTCCCGATCCGGTGCGTATTTTATTACGACATGTGTGCAAAACCGAGAATATTTGTTCGGGGAAATCAAAAATGGCCAGATGATTACGAATCAAAATGGGAATATTGTTTCCAATTGTTGGCTTGATTTGGTCATTCATTATGAAGATATTGTTTTAGATACTTTCGTTGTGATGCCGAATCATTTTCACGGAATTATCGTGATCACGGGGAAGGATGATAACGGCACTGTAAGGGCAATTCATGTAGGGGCAATTCATGAATTGCCCCTACAACGTCGTAAAATGTTGTTATCAAAAATTATGGGGCGTTTTAAAATGGTTACGGCAAAACAAATAAATTTATCGCGTAATACACCGGGTGTTCCTGTATGGCAACGAAATTATTACGAACACATCATCCGCAATGAAGAATCATACAATGAAATCGCTAAATACATCTGCACAAATCCTTTGAAATGGAAGGATGACAGATATTATGTATAAAATCCTTATCAATTCTGTTCAAGTTCAAAATTTACTGTTGTCTGCGCCAGTGTATTAACAACCTCTCCATTCACTGCACCGGGTTTAAAAAGCCATTTGTGAACACAGGTAATAACGCTCTGATCAAATACCCCTGATGGATTTGATTCTAATACAGTCACATCCTCCACTGCACCCTTAGTATTCACAATAAACTGTATGGTCACATACCCCTGTATCTTCTCCTTTTTGGCACGTACAGGATAAACTGGTGGAATTCGTTTAACGGATATCAACGGATGATCAAGATCACCGGCATTAAAGATATTAGGAAGGCCCAATTCAAGGGCCGATATAGTGCCCGGGGCAGGCAATTTAAAATCAGAAGATCCGGTAAGATTTGGATTTATTTCAAAGACCATGTAAGTCTTGGGTTTTGGACCTTTTTCCGAGGCAGGACTCACCAGGATATGAGGCTTTTTTGAAAGCGGCTTCAGCGGTTCAGGCTCCTTGAACTCTTCAGGGGTATCAGGCTCTAATATAAATATCTCCTTATTCTGTATAACATATCTTTCCCTGACAGGATGATTCTCTGCAGGTTTGAGAAGCGCAGGCATTATGGTAAACATGAGCAGTGTCATAAATATGGCTAATAAACCGGACCACACCCTCAGGCTCTTTATGCCTGCGGCCAGATGAACAAGGAGATATTTATTGTATCTATTCATCTATATCACCCTTTTCCTGAATTAGGCAATCTACCCACACTTTTCATCAGGCCATGGCATAGTAATTTTTTTTCTGTGAGCATGGCCTGCAGATGGTCTCGCCATTTTCTTCCACATCACGGGCATCCATGATACCCTCGCCGCATGATGCGCAGACAACCCGGCGTAATGGCCTTCCGGGCATGTCTTCGGGTTTTAAGGATACCTTCACATCCTTTACAATAAAGAGATCTTCTTCAGGTACCTTTGAGAAGTCCGGCATCTCACCGCCTTCTTTTCCCTGATCTTTTCGTCGCCCCTTTGTTGAAACCCTTACTGACTTCCCGGTTTCAAGGTTAAGAAAGGTTGCAGCCATCTTGCCATAGTCATACACCTTCATTGTCCTTTTTCCCGGCCTGCACCCGGTAAGGGCAGTAATGGCGTCAGCGCAGCATCTGTCTATCTCCACGAATACCATAAGCTTTTTTTTATCAGCGTTTTTAGGGTCTGTGATCCCGATTCTTTCAAGCCCTATCATTGTCATACGCGTTCCCAGCACAATACCTGCGCATACGCCACCATGAAATGCCTTGGCCTCTGCAATACATGTCTCATAATCCTGATAATATTTTTTTTCCATACTTCCTCCGGTGTTAAGCTGTTTTATCCAATCCCAGGTATCTCATGCGACCGGTGTTAATAATATTGATCTTATTGACACAGCTGTTAAAAAGCCTGTATCCTCCGCCGCCTTCAGCAAGTATTTCAAGGGCAAGATCACTTTTAGTCACGGCCACTGTGCCGACAAGGGCCACATTGCGCCTGAAAAGTGGTTCAGGCACAAACCCCGCTGTTGGGCCAACAATTGCGATTGCCGCATCAGCCGGGACATAACCGATGAGTTCCTGGATGCTCCCGTTTGCAATGGCTGCCCCTGTAAACACCGCTGTCTCACAGCAGGCAAGACTTTCTGATGTATACTTTGGTGAGACGAATTGCCCATAGCCCGCCTCAGCCTCTGCCTGTGTCGCCTCTTTACGGTCTATTATTGTCACGCCGGCAGGCTCCAGTTCCTTTAATCGCTTTAAAAGAGGAATTATGGCCCCCACCATACACACGCACCGGTTTTTAAAGAGCGCCTTTGTATCTGAAAGGTCACTTTCTTTACGCACCTCATAATGGCCACCATCAAAAAATGGGACTGAAAGGGCATTTAGAGTCGCGAGTCTTATGATTCCTGAAAATGGCCCGGGTGCATTTCCCTTCGCCACTTCTGCTGCAGACATGCCGCGAATGAGGGGGGAGTTTTCCTTTAATATCCGCCTGCCCGCATTTTTAACCACCTCAGGGGGCGAATATGCAACTCCACCGCATCCGTTTGAAAGCTTTACACCAACAAAAAAAACACCCACAACCAGACGTTCTATAGTAAGGTTGATAAAATCATTTCCATAATATTGAATAAGCGTATCTGTTGCCTCATCAAGTATTGGAACCGAACTCCCCTCATATGAGTAGTCTGTTTTATCAGAAGTAGATGTCAATTTTAAAGGATGTTTATTATCGGCCATTTCTATAGTGTCCTTTTCTATTTCCACATATGTATCCATGAACCGTCTTCACCCCTGTTCAATCTGAAATTGGCAATGCTTATCCCTGATTGGATGCCATCATAATCACAGTGTATCCCCCTCATGTGATGATGCTCTTTTTCCCAGTCATGGGGCTTTTCACCCAACTCTTCTCTCTTTGCCTCAACCTGTTTTTTTACTTCAGGCGTACCCCTGCCTGTGCCCACATATACCATTCCACCCGGGGCAAGAATCCGGTAAAACTCCTTAAGCGCCGTGACAGGTTCTTTCCAGAATGGTATTGATCCACGGCTTATGACCAGATCAACGGATTCGTTTGTTAATGGTATTTTGTGGACATCAGCATGGAGGGTCCTTGCCCTTTTCTTCAGGCCCGCATTTGTAATGTTTAATTCTGCCCTCTCAAGCATCTTTTCTGATTGATCCAGAAATATGAAGGCAAGGTCGGTTATTTTTGCGAGGGCAAGGCCAAGGTAGCCACCTCCTGAACCTGCATCTACGCAAAGGCCGCTTGTAATGCCGGTCTTTTCAATAATCTTTTGGGCATAATAGTCATACATGGGGCTGTCCACTCCAAGGGCGCGTCGGTCATAACCTGTTACATCCATCCCTTTTTTTCTCTCTTCGTTCAATTTCCATCTCCTGAAAAATATTCAGTCTCTTTATTTCATCTTCCAGGCCATCATACCTGAATATACAGAGCGGTTTTCTTTATATATCCCGTTCACTGCTGATGATTTATAATACTCCCGTATCCTTCTCTTTACTGTGGCCGTGCAGGGTTCAAAATGTTCAAGGGAGCTGATTGTATGATCCGCGGCCTCTTCCCACGGCATTGATATCTTTCTCTTATTATCATGGATATGCACCACAGGCCTGCACCCTTTAAGGTACAGGTATAAAAATGCATTGGTAAAAAGAGAGCCCTTTTTTGATGTATTTTTTGGGCCTGCGCCCTTAAGCACCTTCTGAACAACATCGCTCCCTATCATGGGACCGTATCCATGGTTCTGAATAAAAAAGCCGTAAAAGCCAAAACCTCTTGAGCATGCAAGCATGCGGTCAAAACCGTCTACATCCTTTACAGCAGGGCTATAGGTGACAAATACCAGATCAAACCTGTTTCTGAGGTTTAGCCTGTCAATATCAGCCGTCCACCAGGAGGCAGTAATGGTTTTCACATCAAGCCCCTTTTTATCTGTGTATGACTTAAGGCGGTCAAGCGCTTTTGAAGAGATATCAAGTGCCGTGACCTTTGCACCTGCCTCGGCAAAGGGTATTACCGCTGCACCGGGGCCGGAGCCTATATCAAGTATCCTTGACCCCTTGATTTTGAATCCCACCTCTTCCAGCATCTCGAATATCTCGCCCATGCTTTTCTTTTTTTTTCGGGGCTTACTATGTTTTGATATGCCTGTATCTGTTGTGCCCCACCTTGTGTCCCAGAATTCCGCCTGTTCGCTGTCAGATTTATTGTCAAAAACCCCTTTTGATGATCGCCAGAAATCTATCCAGTTCTGTATATTTTTATCTTTTGATCTCTCTTTCATGCTGTAATTCCTCTTAGTCATTAAGTATTGATGTCAGTTCCTCATCTGAAAGTTCATAATGGTAAAATAATGAATAAAACTGCATGGCCTTTTCCCTGAACCATTTATCAGTAAAGATATCCGGGTAGAGTACATGTGCTGTCCAGGGGATACCCACAATCCTGTTTACTCCCGGAGGCCTGTCAAACCAGTTAAAGGGTTTGCTTGGGGTAAGGTGTATATTCCTTTTTTTTACTGCCGGGATCATGTTCCATGTTTCATCCTTGTAAACCTGTTCTTTAAATTCCCGGCTTGTGGTGATGATGACATCCGGTCTCCACATCAGTACTGATTCCATGGTTACCTGGGTCATCCCTGAGCCTGTATTTACAGAACAGACAGCCACATTGAACCCTCCGCACACATCAATAAGCTGGGAATGGGGAGAACCGCTTGGGTCTGTTGAAAGGCCGTTGTTGCCCTCCGCATAATATATCCTGGCTCTTTTATCCTGCGGGATGCCTGCTACTTTGTCCTGAACCTCCTTAAGTACGCCCAGATAATAGTCATTCAGCATTTTGGCCCTGTCAGGCACGCCTAATACATCCCCCATGAATGTAATTGTTTTTGCATAACCTGTGGCATTTCTGCTGTTTTCTATGCACACCACCGGGATCGTGCCAAATTTTTCCTGCACTGTTTCCGCCCGAGAAGGGTCAAGCTCTACCTCTACACCTATAAAGACAAGGTCAGGCTTTGCGGCAATATATGCCTCATAGTTCGTTTCACCCCTGCCCCAGCCTATGTTAGGGATATTGTGATATTCCTTTGGCAGGATTTTACTTGCATCCTTAGAGGGCCCCCCCACCCAGCCGCCGAGCTTTTCAGGTGCGAGCATATAGATAAATGTTGTGGGTGGCGGAGATGTGCTTAGAACCTTTTTAATGCTGATCGGGATCTTCACCTTTCGCCCGGCCATATCGGTTATTACCCTGTATTCTGTATCTTTAGCAATTTTACCCTCAGTGCCATATACTGAAGATACCAAAACAAGGCATAGGAGAATTAGAATGATATTTTTTATTTTGTTGATTTCTGTTTTCATTTTTTTCATAAAACTACCTCTCTTTTATACTGAAACCGGGTATTTTTCATGCCCTTGCCGCGATCCTAGCCATGGGGATAATAAACGGGATATCCTCTGTAAATCTTACATTGGCCTTTATTCCATAGACAGCCTCGAGATTTTGTCCTGTCATCACATCGTTTGGCGCACCGCTTGCTATGATTTTACCTTTCTTCATCATCATGATTTTATCAGAAAACCTTGCAGCCATATTAAGGTCATGTATGGCAATTATTGCAGTGAGGCGCTGTTTTCTTACAAGTGAACGGAGTATCTCCATCACATCTATCTGATGCCATACGTCAAGGTTGCTCGTCGGTTCATCAAGGAGTATGAGCCCTGTCTCCTGTGCGAGCGCCCTTGCTATCAGCACCTTCTGCTGCTGCCCCCCTGACAGTTCAGTAAAGTAGTTCATTGCAAGCTCTTCAATGCCAAGAAGCCTTAAAACTTCCCACACCTTCTCTTCATCCCTTTTATCGCCCCTCCATGATAGATATGGCCTCCTTCCCATGAGCACCACATCAAATACCGTATTTGGGAAGCCCCTTAACGATCCCTGTGGCACATAGGCGATCTTTTTTGCTATATCGACCCTGTTCATCTTCCCTATATTGTCACGGTCAACAGTAACATCGCCTGATGATGGCTGAAGGATGCTGTCTATGCACTTGATAAGAGTGGATTTGCCTGACCCGTTTGGCCCGACAATACTTACTATCTGGCCGTCACTCACATCCATGAAAAAGTCCTTAAGTATCCTGGTGTTGTGATAACCGAAACTGAGGTTTTTGATTGAAAGCTTGTTAATCATGACCAGAACTCCTTTCGTTTTCCTTTTAAGATAAGGGATAAAAACAGGGGGACGCCTATCATGGACATTATGATCCCTGTGGGCAGCACAACAGATCCCAGGATATTCATGGAGAGTGCATTTGCTATGAGAAGTATTGCTGCGCCTATCCCGCCGCTTGCGCATTGGCGTCAAGCTAAGCGACAAATATGGTTTAAATGTTTGTAATAGTTGATTCTTCCTTTTCGTTCTTCATAGCAACAATGGCGTAGTATTACATGTTCAAGTAATAGTTCAGTCTGGTTAC
>JAAZBV010000008.1 GCA_012513605.1 Desulfatiglans sp.
GTAACCAGACTGAACTATTACTTGAACATGTAATACTACGCCATTGTTGCTATGAAAAACGAAAAGGAAGAATCAACTATTACAAACATTTAAACCATATTTGTCGCTTAGCTTGACGCCAATGCGCGAAGGCGGGAATCTATTTTATATTTCAGAACAGGGCAAATGGATGCCCCGATATATCGGGACATGACGTATTGAAAATATTTCTGCAGCTCCCAAAAATATTTACGCAATTTTTATTAAGAAAAAATATTTTGCTGATATAGATTAATATGCCTCAATCACTCAAACCCGCCTTTTAACGGTATATCGGTATTGACTACTCCGGTGCAGAGACAGCTGAATCAAGCTTGAAGGGGCTCAGGGTCTATCAGGCGGATAATACAAATTCGCCTGCTGAGGTGCATCCGCCAAAAGGGCGGTTCAAATACTGGACAAGGCGTGGTCTGTCTGAGTGGCTTATTACTATATTGTCCGAAGATATTCTTGTTCAGTGGCAAAATCCACTCATGCAGGTATTCTGTGGCTGCGTTACATAAGAAAATCTCTTTGCCATAAAATCCATTTCTGGCCCTTTGACGGCTGGGAGATCCCTGAAAACAGGTCCGCTGTTTTTGAGGTTTACCACTCAATGTGGAGCAAGGATTACCCAAAGGAGGGAAGAACACCGGACCAGCATGATGCCTTTGTTGCTGCCACATGGATGAAAAAGGTTGATAATAATGGCAGCTTAAAGAAGTTCCTGAAACCTGACCTGCTTACTGAAGAATTCCAGGTTGTCCTTGTTGAGGGATGGATTCTGGGTGTTATGTAGAAATCCAGGGTTTGATTTTTTTCTTCCTCTTCATTAATAGAAAGAGGTAGTATTGTTTTCTGATACCCCTCTTCTGATTGCTTGACAGTATATTTTTCTGGATGTAAATATAAGAGACCTATCAAGGAGAAAACTATGAAAAAATATTTTTTTGTCTGTTTTCTGATGTTTTTAACCTGGGGTTCCATAACAAACAATGTATGGGCAATTGATACAGGATGGATGCAGAGAGGCGTCCGAGTCTGGTATCTGGGTGGAGTTGGAAGCGGCACTTCATCAAATGCTGAGGAGGCCTATTTAATCAATACCATAGATGGCGGTAATGCCCAGGTAATACGTCACTCTGCATTAACCCACTGGACTGCACCAAATGCACCCGAGACCCAGACATATCCGGTTTCCAGTATGGGGCCGTTCTGGATACACCCGCAAAGGCTACAAACCCTTGCAATGGGTGATCACTGGATGGGGTGGGAAATCACTCTGATAACCCGATTAAACTACACATATGATATGCTCCCATATGCCTTTTTACCTGCCAAGGCCCTTTTTGACTTCAAGCCCCAGAGGGAAATAGTAAAAATCGTTTATATGCTTGCAGGCTACAGCACTGGCACTGCATATATCGATGCGGAGACAGGGCTTGTGCTTCAGTATTCAAAAATGAGCGGATATGTAACAGTGTTTTTTATACTGAGTGAGATTAACTATGATTTTGCTAAAAAGTTTGCCTTTGCAGAAGATACCGGACCGCATACAGGTTACAGATCCTTTGTAAGTGAATCCTCTTTTTCAGGTGGTCTTGTTGTTATTCAGTCTCTTGTTGAGACACGCTATGGTAAAACTGTTGAGATGCGAGTACTTGGCTCTGCTACAAAAAATTCAATGATACAGTGGGATGAAAACTACTGTTTTTTTGGTGATGTTCCTGTGCTCAGGCGAATGAATGCAACCCAGGCGCCTGATTACCCGCCTGAACAATGGAATGAAATAGGTCAGTTTTTATGGTGATGGATCCCGCAAAACAGATTAAATAATTTGACCATCAATATCTTTGATGTTTCAATGAACAGGACTAGCACTGCGCCATATACCTTTACCGCCACGGAGCAGAAGGCGGGGCTGTTTTTACCAAGTATAATATTCAATAATGATGGTTATATGACCGAGTTTTCTGCCAAAGACTCCACAATAGGTTTGGATATTAAGCTTGGGGAAATCTTTGAAAATTTTAACAGGGTGGATGGTTCGGATTATTATAAAAACACTATGGGTATTGCTGTGCCCGATCCGGACGGGGACAACGACGGCATGCCTGATGAGTGGGAAGTCACCTATTTTACAGATACCACAAGAGACGGAACCGGTGATTATGATGGTGATGGATTAACGGATATAAATGAATACCTGAATAACAGCTACCCGAATAACACTGATAGTGATGGTGATGGCATCACTGATGGAGATGAGGTAAACACATACAGGACTGATCCTGCCTCTGCTGACACTGATAATGATGGCATGCCTGATGGTTGGGAAATATTGTATAACCTTGATCCTCTTGACCCAACCGATGAATCAAATGATGCAGACAATGACGGCTTTAGCAACTATAAAGAATATAAGAAAGGGACAGATCCTAAAGACCCTGATTCTCATCCGGTAAGGCCAATGGTTTGGCTTCCTATATTGCTGGAATAGGTCATTGTCTATGAAATAAAAAGAAAACCCCAGTGTCAGGCTCAAGGTATGATTATTATAAAAATTACTTGATTTACTTATTTACCTGTGTCATTTAATGAAATAATTTTGGCAGATTGTTTTAGTAGATATGCCTTTCTCTCCTGTTAATTCTCCTCAACTCAAAAGGTATATTGTCAATCTGCTATTTCACCTTATAGATTTGTTGAATTTCGGTAGTTACTGTTTTTAGAATATATATCAAGATTACGCGGTAATCTCTGGTTTAGATATTGATTCTGTTTTGAATATATTGTCTATTGAATCATCTGTAATACTTTTATTGATTCAATATTTTCAATAATGCAGTGTTGACGCCAATCAATCCGCATTAATTTTAGCAGATCATAAATTTATACCAGAACAATATTATCCCGCAAAAAGGCCTCAGAACAGGTTTTAGAATGGTTCAGATGTGTAAGTGAGCCATTTATTGATATGACGTTATTTATTGTCAGCCTTGTAAGCAACATTTTAGAAATGACGAATCAATAAGGAGAGCCTATGCCTGTTACAGCCTGTAAAGAATGTGCCTGTGAAACATCCGAGGAACAATTAATTGAACAATTTATTGATATCTTAAAAGATTATCGGGTAGAACCGGGATCACTCATCCCGCTTCTTCAGACCGCCCAGAGGATGCTGGGCTACCTTCCTGTAAAGGTGCTTAAACAAATAGCCCTAAAACTGGATAAGCCCTACAGCGAAGTGGCAGGTGTTGTCACTTTTTACTCTTTTTTTAGAACTACTCCCAAGGGCAAAAACCTGATTCGTGTCTGCCTGGGTACCTCCTGTTATGTCCGTGGTGGAAAGGAGGTGCTGGAGGCCTGCAAAAAACAGTTGAATATAGATGTGGGTCAGACAACCGAAGACAGGCTTTTTTCACTTGATGTTGGCAGGTGTTTCGGAGCCTGTGGACTGGCCCCGGTTATGCTGGTGAATGATACTGTTCATCAAAGGGTAAAACCCTCCAAAATAGGTGAGATACTTTCGTATTATAAAGAAAAAGAAAAGGTCAGCGAAAAATAAATTTATTTGGGCAAGGAGTCTAAAGTGCAAAATAGTACATCATTCAAAATCAATAAACCTGAAGATATTTCTGCTATCAGAGAAACCATGTCTAAGCGAATGGAGATGCGTAACAGAAAAGGACCCAGAACAGCGCCTGATATAAAAGGTAATTTTGATTTGATGCTTTGTATGGGGACGAGCTGCATCTCATCCGGAGCAAAAGAATTCCTGGCAGAACTTAAGGTAGCCATAAATAAATATAAACTGGATGAGAAGGTTAAAATTACCTGTGGAAAATGTTCTGAATTTTCTCTCCCTGAACACAGGAACAGGGTTGAAGTATTAGAAACCGGGTGTAACGGGTTCTGTGCCTCAGGTCCAATTATGGCTGTCTACCCTGGTGGTTATTTTTATCAGAAATTAAAGCCGGAAGATGCTGAAACAATAGTGAAGGGGCATTTAGTTGATGGAAAACCGGTTGAATCTCTTATGTATAAAGATGTCAAGAATGGAAAGGCTATTCCCTATTTAATGGATATTCTTTTTTTTGCCAAACAGCATTTGCTGGTTTTACGCAATAAAGGTTTGATAGCAGCAGAGAGCATTGAGGAATATATCGGCACAGGAGGATACTCTGCCCTGTGCAAGGCGCTCACTAAAATGACCCCTGAAGAAATAATTAAAGAGGTAAAGGACTCCGGTCTTCGCGGCAGGGGTGGTGGAGGCTTCCCAACAGGTGTGAAATGGGAGTTGTGCAGAAAAGCACCCGGAGATAAAAAATACATAATTTGTAATGCTGATGAGGGTGACCCAGGGGCCTTCATGGACCGCAGTCTTCTGGAATCTGATCCCCATGCAGTTGTCGAGGGCATGATTTTGGGCGGGCTGGCAATTGGAGCTGATGAGGGCTATATATACTGCCGGGCCGAATACCCTCTTGCATTAAAACGAGTTGAAAAGGCAATAGTTGACTGCCGTTCAGCCGGATTACTTGGCAAAAATATTATTGGTGCCAACTTTTCCTTTGATATTCGCATATCACAGGGTTCAGGGGCCTTTGTTTGCGGTGAGGAAACAGCGCTTATGCACTCCATAGAGGGGAAAAGGGGTGAGCCGCGCCCCCGCCCGCCATTTCCTGCACAGGCCGGGTTATGGGGAAAGCCCACTGCATTAAATAATGTAGAAACATTTGGGGCCATACCCTACATAATAAGAGAAGGGGCAAAGGCATTCCGCTCTGTGGGCCTTGATACCTCTCCAGGCACCAAGATATTTGCATTAACCGGAAACCTTCAGAACATAGGCCTTATTGAGGTGCCCATTGGAACTACCCTTGGAGAGGTAATATATGATATCGGCGGAGGCATACCGGACGGAAGGGAATTCAAGGCTGCTCAGCTTGGTGGTCCATCTGGAGGCTGTATTCCCAGAAAGAATTTAAGTGTGGCCCTGGATTATGAATCCCTTAAGGATCTGGGCGCCATTATGGGTTCAGGCGGTCTGGTTGTAATGAATGACAACACCTGTATGGTGGATGTTGCCAGATTTTTTCTGGAATTTACCCAGGAGGAGTCATGCGGAAAGTGTGTCCCATGCCGTGTGGGCACAAAGCGCATGCTTGAAATACTTGAAAGAATATGCAGGGGGGAAGGGGTTGAGGGGGATGTTGAAAGGCTGATTTCTCTTGGGGAGCAGATTAAGGAGACCTCCCTTTGCGGCCTTGGTCAGACTGCCCCAAACCCGGTGCTTTCGACCATACGTCATTTCCGCCATGAATATGATGATCATATTCGGCTTAAACACTGCGAAGCGGGTGTGTGCGCCAAACTGGTCCGCGCCCCCTGTCAGAGCGGCTGCCCGGCCCATGTTGATGTCCCTGGGTTTGTCTCTCTTATCGGTGAAAAACGTTATGCCGAGGCCCTTAAACTCCACCGTGAACGTAACCCCTTTGCTGCGGTGTGCGCGCGTGTCTGCTTTCATACCTGTGAAGACAAGTGCCGACGCCAGACCCTTGACGCTGCTGTGGCAATCCGAGGGGTAAAAAGGTTTATGGTTGATCAGGAGATAACCATACAGGTCCCTGAGGTTGTTGAAAACGAGAAGAACGCA
>JAAZBV010000009.1 GCA_012513605.1 Desulfatiglans sp.
AGTTATGCAATTTATATAAAAAAGATCCTGATAAATTTGGGATACTTGTTTCATCTACAGTCAGTATGGATTGGAATATTCTTGTTTTAGTAGGTATAGCCTATTTTGAATCAGGAAATAGGAAAAAGGCTGATAAAGCTTTTGACAAGGCAATTATAAAATCAAAAAAACAATTTCCTGTATTAAGGGCAATAGGTATCTATTTTTATATTAAAGGAGAACTCCAAAAGGCAAAAAAGTATCTTGAGAAAGCCCTGAATCTTAACCCTAATGATTCAACAATCTCTGACATGCTGAATAAAATAAAACCCGTTAAATCATCAGGCAATACTATCAGTTGCTGCATGATAGTAAAAAATGAAGAAAAATATCTGGACAAATGTCTGGCAAGTGTAAAGGGATATGTGGACGAATTGATTATAGTGGATACAGGATCAACAGACAGCACAGTTGATATAGCCAAAAAATATACAGACAAGGTATATTTTCATCCCTGGGAGAATAGTTTCAGCAAGGCCAGAAATCAGGCTCTCAGCTATGCAACCTGTGACTGGGTATTTCAGATAGATGGTGATGAAGAATTAATGGAAGGTAGCGGTGAACTGCTCCGAAAAACAGTCCGGGAAACATATAGCGAAGATGTAATTAATGTTAAATTACTTTGCAGTTATGCAAATGGCGCAAAAAAATCCATGCACTACTTTGAACGACTCTTCAGGAATAATGGTATTATTCATTATGAAGGGCGTGTGCATAACCGGATAGTAGGATATAAAAACCCGGGATACTCCCGTATTGAGTTATGGCATTATGGATATGATGTTGATGAAGATAAAGCCCAAGAAAAATTTGAGAGAACGACTGTATTATTAAAAAAAGATATTGAAGAAGATCCTGATAATCCCCTTCCTCATCACTATATAAGTAGTTCATACCTCGCCAGGGGAATGTTTGAAGAGGCATTGAAAGAAGCAGAGCTGGCTATTCAGCTTGCTGACAGATTAGGAAATACAAATAGCATATACGGATGGACTTATTTTAACGCTTCCATGTCTTTGTTTAAATTGGGAGATTTTAATAGGGCAAAAGAGTTTTCTTTAAATGCTTTGGAAAAATATCATGACCACCTTGATTCCTATTATATGCTCACAATTATCGCAGGAGAAAATTCCGAATGGGAAGATGTTTGCAAATATGGAGAAAGCTATATCCGGGTCTGGAGAGGACTTAATGATAATCCTGAAAATTCCAGGATGATGATAAACAATACAATTAGTGAAGCTGCTGCAATTTATATCTTGATAGGACACGCCCTTCATGCTGGAAAAGACTATAATAAAATGGATGAATACTATCAAAAAAGTTATGAAGCGGATAAAGAAAAATGGCAGTCCTCTTGGAATATTGGGGTATTTCATCTCGATAAATCTCTTGACATGGAAATAGCCGGTCGTTTTTTAAAACAGGCTGTTGAAGAAGCACCTAATGAATATAAAGCCTGGTACATGTTGGCAAAATACTACAATAAAATCGGTTTAAAAGATGACGAAATCGAAGCGCTCGAAAAGGTCATCGAATTAGGCACTGAAGAATATTTTATTTTTAACAGGCTTTTTGCTTTATATGTTGATAAAGAATTGAATGGTAAGGCATTCTCACTGCTGGAATCTATTAAGGTCCCTGATTTATCTTTTTATCCATATCTTCTGAAACTCGGGAATAGTTATATGAGTAAAGGTTTTCTTGAAAATGCATTTAAATGTTATATGAAAGCGGCTGAGTTGAACCCCAACAGACCTGAAGCATGGAGCATTTTGTCTGAGATCACATATTCTCTTGGAAATTTTAAAGATTCACAGGTTTTTTTAGAAAAGGCGCTTATACTTAAGAAGGATGATATAACAAATTTGCTTATCATGTGTGAGTTGAAACTAAAATCAGGGGATATTGAATCACATGTTAATTATCTTGATAAGGTATTAAATTATTTAGATATAAAAACAAAAAGAACGATTAGTGGTTTTGCTGATCTTAAAAATCTATTTATTGAGATAGGAAACTCTCCTAATTTAATAGTCACAGATTATTTAAAAATAAAAAGTATTATTAATGAGTTGGACTCATATATGAATCGCATTACCTGAGATTTTAAATCAATTTTTTTTTCAAAATGCCACAGTTGATATCTTTATATGTCAGCCATGGCATTTTTTTTATAAATCCTTAAAAAAAAATTAAAGTTAATCTGATCTCATCCCGATAATGATTTCAAACACTGGGTAAGTGGATGAAAGGCAGGTGAGACAAACTGTAATATTCCACAAAGCCAAAGGCAAGGAAGCCAATTATTTACCCCGGTTATTTTATAACCGAATTTTAAAACTTTTTTTTAATTAATCATGGAGGATTAATACTATGGGATTAAGAATTCAGAACAACATCGAGGCAATGAACGCACACAGGAATTTGACACAAACTTCTGGCATGATGTCAAAATCACTGGAAAGGCTTTCATCTGGTTACAGGATCAACAAGGCTGCTGACGATGCAGCAGGTCTTGCTATTTCTTCTGCCTTCAGGGCTGATATAGCATCTTATAAGGTAGCTAGCAGAAACGTATCAGAAGCTAATGCACTGGCACAGGTTGCAGAAGGCGCTTATGATCAGGTCAGCAACATGCTGGTAAGGCTCAAAGAACTTGCCACACAGGCAGCATCTGCTAATGCCGGATCAAATCTTGACAAGATCAACGATGAAGGTAATGCACTCCTGAATGAAATAAATCGTATTGCTAATGCAACAGAATATGCAGGAACAAAGCTTCTTAACGGCTCATTTGGTGTTACTGCAAGCTCTGGTGGTACTTTGACAGCTACAAACGGTTTTCAGGGGGCAGAAGGACTTCAATCCGGGGTGACATATACTGTAGCCACAGCCACCGGTGGAAATATTACTGTCTCCGCGACAATTGATGGGACATCGATGTCTCAGACCATCAATGCAGTAACAGCACCAGGAACAGGAGAAACCAAAGATGTGAATTTTGCAACTTTTGGTCTGACAATTACACTTAACGATAATTTTGGTGCGGCTTCCGATGGAACTATTATAGCCAATACCGGAACAGCAGCCAACTTCCAGATAGGTGCAAAGAATACAGTTGATGACCGTATTGGAATAACACTGAAATCTGTAAGCACAAGCACGTTAAGCCTCAGCGCAGATCAGATGCTCAACGCACAAAATGCACAGAATTTCCTTACATCAATTGACTCAGCTATAGACACATTAAACGATGCACGTGGCGGAATTGGTGCTATCCAGAACAGGCTTGGTTATGCTGCTGCAAACCTGGCAACCACGATTGAAAACGTCCAGGCTGCTGAATCTGTGATCAGGGACGTTGATATGGCTGCGGAAATGACATCATTTACCAAGAGCCAGATACTTATGCAGGCTGGTACTGCGATGCTTGCCCAGGCAAATATGGCTCCGCAGAACATACTTTCACTGATTGGGTAGGAGTAAGAAGCTGAAAGCTGAAAGCTGAAGGCTCAAAGCTCAAAGTAAAAGCTCAAGGCTTAAAGTAAAACCTTAAAACTGACCCCGCTTCCGGAAATCCGGTAGCGGGGTTTTTTATGCCTGAACCGCAAAGGCGCAAAGAGCGTAAAGTTTTTTTGATTCTCTAAGGAAACCACAAGGTAAATACGCTTTGTTGTTATTATTACAACCTTACCGGTCAAGTCAGAATCAGTAAATACTTACCCCCTTCAGGCGGGTAGCATTAAGATAATGTATACTCTGTTTGATAATTCTATTATTAGCCTTTAGTAATAAATTTATTTTCTTAGCGCACTTTGCGTCTTTGCGGTGAACTATTTTCTTTTTCTGGCAAATATCTTGCAAATCTTTAATATCACATTAGTTTTCTTTAAGTTTTCGGTATTTTTTTCCGATATAATGAGCATCATGGGAAGTAATTTCCTATTTAATTAATGTACTGAGGTTTTATTATGGCTATAAGTACCAATCTGATAAGTGGTCTTTCAAGCGGTTTTGACTGGCGTTCTATGATTGACCAGTTAATCGCTCTGGATTCAAAACCGATTCAAAACCAGGAGGCCCAGAAAACAAAGTATGAGGGTCAGCTTGCTGAGTGGCGCTCTTTTAATACCACACTCCTGTCACTTAAAAGTGCTGCTTCAAATCTTTCAGACCCGGATGATTTTAATGTATTCAGCGCCAGTATGACCTCTGACAGTTCTACTGTTGATGCGGAAGATTTGCTTTCAATAAGCACTACATCAAATGCATCAGCAGGAAGTTATTCTATTCTTGTTAAAAATGTGGCTGTAGCCCAGAAACTCTCATCTTCATCCTTTAACTCTTTTTCAGATGCGCTTGGAAGTGACTATGCCGGCGATATTGTTATAAATGGCAGGGTAATCTCTATCAATGAGACAGATGGTCTTGATGATGTGAGAAACAGGATCAACAATGCCAATTCAGGCACAAACCCTACAGGTGTGACAGCCAGCATTATCTCCTATGGATCAAATGATTACCGCCTGATCCTTACCAGCAACATCACAGGTGAATCGGGAATATCCCTCCAAAACGGATCAGGTAACAATCTCCTGGAGCGTATTGGCTGGAAAGATAACAGTGTGTCATTAAAGAACAGTATTACAGGTGGTGCAATGTCTGATTCCTTCACGAGCACTACTCAGGATATAAAATCCATTCTTGGTCTTTCATCGACACAGTCCGGCACAGTGCAAATCGGAGGTCATGAAGTTGCAATTGATCTTTCTGTAGATTCCCTTGAGGATATTAAATCAAGGATTAATGAATTTAGTAATATTTCTGCATCTATTGTGACAAAAACAGAAAGTGGAGTTACCAAATATGTACTCCAGATAAATGGGACTCAGGACTTTACTGATAGTAACAATATCCTTGAAACCATGGGTGTACTTGAAAAGGGAGCAAGCGATTCACAGGGCACAACATCGGCCAACTCCATGACCACATCAGGAGATGCTATAACAGCAGATACCGTATTAAGTAGCATAGATGGCTATTATTCTTGGACATCAGATGATTCCGTATCAATAAGCGGGACAGATCACAGTGGCAATACAATAAACACCTCTTTTTCAATCACCGCCTCCTCAACTGTAAAGGATCTGCTTGACAGCGTAAAGGATGCATTTGAAAGCAATGGCGATAATGTAAATATATATATCACATCTGATGGTAAAATAGAGGTTGAAGACCTTGAAACCGGGACAAGTTCACTCGCAGTATCCCTTAATTCAACCATTTCTGATGGCGCCCTTTCATTAGGAGCGTTCAGCGCTTTAAGCACAGTAAGAAAACGTGAGATAGTTACAGGAGAGGATGCGCTTATAAGTATAGATGGAGTTGATGTAAAAAGCAGTGATAATACAATAAATAATGTCCTTAACGGTGTGACATTAAACCTTAAGGCATCTGATGAATTAACAACCATTACACTTAATATTGACAGGGATATTAGCGGTATAGTAGATAAAATCAAAACATTCGTTGATTCATATAATTCAGTTTCATCATACATTGCTAAACAACAATCATATGATACAGAAAAAGAGAAAACAGGCGGTGTCCTCTTTGGTGACGGCACCCTTTCATCTGTTAAATCAGACCTCTCTTCACTCCTGATAAATCCGATATGGGGGGTATCTTCCCAGTTTTCAATACTCGGTCTTGTAGGCATTAACCTGAACAATGAAGGTCAGCTCAGCCTGGACAGTGCAAAGCTTAACGATTTCTTAAAGACAAATTTCTACGATATACAGCAGTTATTCACTGCTACAGGCACTTCTAATGCAGGTACCATGGAATTTGTATCAAGCTCAAAGGATACCCAGGCAGGAGAATATGTCATAAATATAACACAGGCTGCAACGAAAAATAGCTCCATTAGTAATAGTGCAATAATAGGAGCTCTTGGTTCTGATGAAATCCTGACAGTAAAGGATGGTGACAAGACAGCAGTCATCTCTCTTACTGCCGGTATGACCCTGCCTGACATAGTAAATGCAGCAAACACTGAATTTGACACTGTCTATACTGAAACATTAGTCGGCAACACATCTGTTACAGCAAGCGCATCTCCTGTGACCTTTTCCACCACATGGAGTTCCATTGATGGCGCTAACATGGTCAATGGAGATATTATCAATTTTTCAGGGACAACTCGAAATGGTAGTGAGGTATCAGGCTCATATACGATCGATGAAACTACCACAGATACCATTCAGGGACTTTTATCTGAAATAGAGTCTATGCTTGGTAATGTATCTGTAACAATAGATGGGAATGGGCGTCTGAAAATAATTGATGGTTCTGAGGGTACAAGCAGTTTATCTTTTGCACTGGATTATTCACAGACAACAAATCAGGTTGATATCTTTGGGGCAGTCCTCACTTCTAACAGCGGAGGACATGAAGGCAGGTATGCCATGAGTATAACTGCGTCTAATGATGGAACAAATCATTTAAAATTAACCAGTGACAATTACGGCTCAAATTCCAGTTTTACCATAGAGGAAACTACAGATGCAGGGCTCTGGACAGGGAGCATGGCAACACCTGTTACTGTTAATAATGGGCTTGATGTTGCTGGTACAATTAATGGGCGTTCAGCAACCGGGTCGGGCCAGAAACTTACCGGCGATAAAGGCGAAGAGAATATATCAGGGCTTGCGATTAAGTATACAGGAGCTTCAACAGGTGAAATCGGGAAAATCAAACTTACACTTGGAATAGCAGAATTGTTTGACAGGACGCTTTTTTCCATAACTGATACATATCAAGGGTATGTGGGTTTTAAACAAAGTTCCCTTTCAGACAGGATTAAAAACATTGATGACACTATGGATACTATGCAGGCTCGTCTGGATCATAAGATGGAGGCAATGATTAATCGTTTTGTAATGATGGAATCGGCCCTGTCCAAAATTCAAAATATGAGTTCATGGCTTTCGGGTCAATTGAGCGCTGCTTCAAGTGGCTGGGCCTGGTAATAATAATAGTAAAATAGAAATTATATAAAAATTATTTAATCACCTTTAATAGAATTAGAGCTAATGGGAGGGGGCAAATGGATTACGGAAAGGCGTTCAGGCAGTATAAAAGGTCATCTGTAGAGACAGCAGGAAAACTTGAACTGGTAATAATGTGTTATGACAAGGCTATCTTATGCATTAATCAGGCAAAAGGTCATTTAAGAGATGGCGAAATATTAAAAAAGGTAGCAAAGCTTCAGAATGCCCTGGATATTATAACTCAATTACAGTCAAGCCTGAATTTTGAAAAGGGCGGCGAAATAGCAAAAAGCCTGGATTCATTATATTCATATGTAACTAAAAGGCTCATACTTGCTGACATACAAAAGGCATATGATATTTTTGATGAGTGTGCGAATATCCTAACAGAACTTAAAGGGTCATGGGAAGGTATTTCAACCCCAAAAGAAGAGCCTGTTGTGTTAAGTAACAACGCGGGTATGGAAATAAGAAGGCTTTCACATCAGGTAGCAGCATAATGTTGCTACAAGGATGTAAAGGCTGGAATCCATGACAGGTATGTCGTGGGATAGTACATGGAGGTAAATAAAATGGCATTTTCAGCAATAAAACCTGTTGATCATTCAATTGATCAGGGATTGTCTGCACCGTCTCATATAACAACCTCTGAGCCAGTCAATTCAGGTGCCAGAGAGATCACTTTCCATGAAGTAAATACAGAAAAGCGATCTAAAGAAGTAAAAGAAGCCGCTGATGAGAAAATTGCCCGTATTACCGAACTGATGGAGAGTTATGTGCGGTCAATACAAAAGGACATCAAGATTCAGGTTAACAGCAATACAGGCGATATTTCAGTCAAAGTCATTTCTGAAGAAACCGGAAAGGTGATAAGGGAGATACCTTCACAGGAGATGCTTGAACTTGCAGCAAGGATGGAAGAGATATCAGGTGTGCTCTTTGACCAAAAGGTGTAACCGGAATTTGCCTGATAATATAACAGGCTGAATAAACAGGAATTTCTTTATTTTATATAGATATTCCTGTTTTGTTTTTTAACAGGCCAGATACTCACATGAAATGGATGTATAGAAATCATGTATAAGGGGTGCATCTATGGATGAATCGAAAAATAGCAACTTTCTTGTGAAGGATAATAAATGTAATAGAAAATGACATCGGAGATACAATAAAAGGCTTTCATATATCAGGCTCGGATTTTGATATTGATATCATGTCTGCATCAGGAAAATTCCGTGGAAAAGGGGGTAGTGCTGGCCTTTGTACCATTGCGGGAAAACGGCTCTACAACTACCCTTTAAAAAATAATATTATCATTAAAGCCTTAAGGGATTAATGCCGATAAAAAATACAGAGTGGGTATACATGGATTTTATACGCCTATTTTGTAAAGCAGGAAGGACTCTGAATGGAAGCTGTGCAAAACATAACCAGAGCGTTGTCAAAAAGACAGATTGATACAATCACCCCTGTCTCCTCCTCTGCAAATATAAAAAACAGGGCCTTAAGCGCTGAGAATAACAGCAAAAAGGAACCGCAGGATATCAAGCTGTATATAGACTCTCTGAGTGATAAGATCAGCCGTATTGCAGAGACAATGGACAGTTATGTCCAATCTATACAGAGGGATCTGAAAATTAAGGTAGACGAGAATACCGGTAAAATAATTGTCAAAGTTATCTCAAGAGAAAATGGAAAGGTTATTAGAGAAATTCCCCCTGATGAACTGCTTGATCTTGCAGCCAGGATTGAAGAGATGACAGGCATCCTGTTTGATGAAAAGGTATAGAAAAGAGAAACACTTAATTAATTCTGCATAAGAGAAAAAAGTATGAAACTGAGACTGTTAATTGTAGATGATGACAGAACATTACTATCTGCCCTGAAAACTGTTTTTGACCAGGAAAACGACGTAACTGTTTGTAATGATGGCAAAAAGGCAATTGATTTATGCAGAAATGAGAAGTTTGATCTTATAATTACTGACCTTATGATGCCGGGCGCCAACGGGCTGGAGGTACTGACAGAAACCAGGAAGATCGATCCTGACTCTCTTGTTGTGCTTATAACAGGGTTTGCCTCACTTGAAACCGCTGTCCAGGCAATAAGAGAAGGCGCCTATGACTATATTACCAAGCCTTTTAAGCTGGAAGAGATAAAGATCATTGTAAATAATGCCCGTGAAAAGATAAGGCTTATACGTGAAAATAAAAAACTGATAGATGATCTGAAAAATGCCTATGAGCAGTTAAATATGATGAAAAAACTGCTTGAGATAAACAGTGACAAATCCGAAGAGAATATTGAGGATGACAGACCGGTAATTGCGGGCAGCATGCTGCCCTTTTACTATTCAAGTACAGTGTCTAATGGGAAGACCTCAATACTGGACAATCTTGAACGGATTTCAGACCTTAAAGAAAGAGGGTTATTGACAGGAAAGGAATTTGAGCTGTGCAAGTCGAAGCTATTCAACAGCATGGGACAGTAACTGAACAGGATTTCAACACCATGCGTGTAATGATTGTTGATGATGATCCAATGGTCGGTGAGACACTGGGCATGTTCTTTGAACATCTCAATTTCAAAAACATCACCATCCTGGACAGGGGTGAAAAGGCCCTGGAGGAGATCGACCGCGGTTCATTTGACTATATATTCATGGACCTTATGATGCCGGGCATTGGCGGCCTTGAAACACTCAAGCTCATACATGAAAACCATCAGTTGACAAATGTGATAATCATGACCGGTTACCCAACAATGGAGACTGTGATTGATGCAATGCGCAGCGGGGCATCAGACTTTCTGGTAAAACCATTTCGTCTTCAGGATATCAAGATCATCCTGGAAAGGATCAATCGTTTAAAAATCCTTATGGAAAACAACTGGAGGCTTAATCAGGAGCTGGAACAGAAACAGGAGGTGGAAAAGCTCAATATTGAACTCCAGAAAAGAATCAGGTCCCAGACACTCATGTATGACATTGTTGATTCACTTTCTAGGATCAACAGAACAGAAGAGCTTTACAGGTTTATCATCAATAAAAGTATAGAGATATGTCAGGCAAAAAAGGCATGTTTTCTTATCCGGGACAATGACAGGGCAAGCAGTTATATCATGCTCTCACAAAAGGGGCTTAATAATGGCGGCCCTGGCAAACGCATCTCAACAGGCATTGAAAAATTTGAGGAAAGCATCACGAGGCGCCTCTTTGAAAAATGCTTTGGATTAACCCCTGATATGTATAATAGCAGCGGAATACCGGACAGCAATTATATATCCATCCCTTTCAATATCAGAAATGAACCCTTCGGTCTTCTTTTGCTTGGTGAAAAGGAGGGTAAAACCGGGTTTGATTCTGATGATCAGTTCATACTCAGGTTTATGGCTGAAAGAACAGCCCTGAACATAGAAAATATGGCACTGTATGACAACCTTATGCAAAACCTTATGGCATCAATGATGTCACTTGTGGGGGCTATTGAGGCGAAAGATATATATACACGTCAGCACTCTTCGCGTGTAACAAAATATGCTGTTGAGATAGCAAAGGTAATGGGCTGCTCTGATGATGATCTGCACAGACTAAGGACATGCGGCCCTCTTCATGATATAGGAAAGATTGGCATAGATGACAGCATCCTGAACAAGAAGACAAGACTCACAGGAATGGAATATGACAAGATAAAAACACATCCCTTAATTGGGGTAAACATTGTTTCACCCCTAATGCTGGATAAAGAGGAGCTTGCCATTATTAGAAACCACCATGAAAGATGGGATGGCAAAGGTTATCCTGATGGCCTTAAAGCTACAGAGATACCCGTTTTATCAAGAATTCTTATTGTTGCTGACAGTTTTGATGCAATGAGTTCAGACAGGGCATACAGAAAGGCGATTCCAATTGATAAATGTATTGAAGAGCTTATACAGAACAAAGGCACACAGTTTGACCCGGATGTTGTGGATGCATCAATCAGTATATTTAGAGAATATCCTGCGCAGGAGAAAATCAGTATGGCGGTCTAAGGGTCTCGTAGACCATTTTTCACTTATTACTTTTCAAACCATAACTGTTTTTACTTTTCATTCATTTAAAAAATATAATATACTTCAAAAAATTTATATCTATTCAATTTAAACAATATCAGGAGCCAGGTCGAATGGCGGAAATAAACAAACGCGATCATTTCAGGGTTGAGATAACAGTCCCGGTTAAATGGAAATTACTCTCAAAGGATGAGATAGAGAGGGTGAAAAATGGCATGGGCAACACCCTGTTTAAACAGAGCAGCATCCCCAGTCCGATTGACGCATTTCTTGAGGAAACCACAAAGGGTTCAAAAGATGAACAACTTTTTCAGGCCCTAAAACTCCTGAATAACAAGCTTGACTATATTATCGAGCAGATGTTATCCAGGCCGCCATGCGAGTCAGAAGGACAAGACAATATAATTGAGATAAGCGCCTCAGGATTGAAATTTGTATCAGAAGAGGAATTTGAAGAGGGCGCCCTCTTAAAAATGGAAATGGTTATGCCTGCTGCTATCCAGTACAATATTGAATTGATAACAGAGATACTGAGGGCAGCAAAAAAGAGGGATAAAATCATATATGCGACCAGGATAGTCTGCATAAATGATGATGCCCATGATTCAATTATAAAAATGGTCTTTCAGAAACAGAGAGTAGATATAAGAAACCGAAAATCCCCGGAGGAGAAATAACCATGGAACTCTCTTTCAAGAACCTGATTGAGCTGTATAAACTTGCCTCACTTGGAAAGGTAACAGGCGGTCTGATACACAATATTAACGGCCCTTTACAGAATATCGGCCTTGACCTTGAGATGACTCAGTATATGCTTAAAAAAGAGGCAGAGGCTCACGGTGGCAAAGAAAGCAGTATTATTCCAAGGCTCAGGCGTATTGAAGAAGAGCTGGAGCGTCTGAATGCAATGATAAAAACATCATCCAGCAGGATCACGCATGAGGATAAAAATTTTCTAAACTTCAATGAATATCTTGAGCAGGAGCTGTTTTTTTTAAATACAAATCTCTATTACAAGCATAATGTGGAGACAACCCTTGACCTGTCAGAAGAGCCTCCTGTTATTAAAAGCTTACCTCACGATTCAGTTTTAGCATTTGGCTGGCTTCTTCAAAGTGTGATAGAAGAGATAGAGAGGGTCAAGGGAAAAACCCTCCATATCAGGGCATTAGAAAATAATGGTTTTTATGAGATTACAATAGTTACAGAACTGAATGATCTTGTTGGCAGGGTGAGTAAGATAATCCAGAAAACAGATTTTTCATCTGACAGGCTCACTGCCCCTGAAAATGAAACAGATATTATGCTGATATTAAAGGTATTTCACTCTGATGGAGTAATCATCAAAACCGGAAAAGGTCAATCAGCCGATATTAATATCTGTTTTCCTCTATAGCTAAAGGTAATCACCCCTGCGAAAACGCTCTATCTCTGTACCCATTGTAACCGCAATATCAGAGATTACAGGTTTTAGCTTGTCAGGTATGCCTTCCATAGATGAGATGCCTTTAATATCAGAAAGTTTCTCATCAAGCTGATCAACAAGGGATGTGAGATCTTCAGCCGGTAAGGATGTATCTGCCAGCTTTCCTGCATAAAAATCAATAAGATCAAGTGTATCCTTAAGGGAATCCAGCAGCATTGTCTTTTCATTTGAATCTGATTGCCCGTTCAGGGGTATCATGCCAGCTGGCCCGTTTATTATCTGAACCGGATTGATATTTAAGGGTAATACCCTTCCTGTTTCAGGACGGGAGGTCAACTGCTCCATAATCTGCTGGAAACTGCCAGTTTCACTATTCTGGCTCTTGTTTATCTTGCCCTGCTGTTCAATAAGTATTCTCTGGCCTTCATCGATTCTCATTTTCCAACTCCTTTTCCGGTTTAGACAACCAAATAGAAATCATACCCAGTAGTATAATCTCTTTTTATATGAATTACATTTTTCATTTGCAATAAGCTTGCCATAGACCGGATAATCATAAACCGATAATGCACTGCACTTAAAGGTCAGCGATTTACTCTTTGTATTCAGTATGTTATAAATATTTTCAATCATTTTATCTATAATATTAAATAGACTGAACATCATCTCTTTTTCCCTGGAAAAGGAATATTCTTCCCATCCTGAGGATAATAATTTCCCCTCTTAGAATATCTTTTCCAGTTTTGCGCTGAAGGTTTCAGGGGTAAAGGGTTTTACTATGTAATTGCTTACGCCAGCCTGAACAGCCTGCACAACATTTTCCTTCTGCCCCTCAGCAGTCACCATAAGGAAAGGGGTACTTTTGAGTTTTTCATCTGCCCTTACCGCCTTTAAGAGGTCAAGCCCTGTCATATTGGGCATATTCCAGTCAGAAACGATCAGGCCGATCTTTTCTTTCTGTAGCTCCTTTAGCGCCATATTGCCATCTTCAGCCTCGATTATATCGTTAAAACCGAGTTGCTTGAGCACACCTTTAACAATTCGTCTCATTGTTGCGAAGTCATCAACCACTAATACCTTGATCGAAGTATCAAATCCCATATTGTTTCCTCCATTTTTCGCATATTATATTGTAAAAAAGCCGTAAAGTCAGCTTTATTGTGTTTATTTATCTTACATATTATTCAGGAGATCATCAATGGCCTTTTGATCAAGCCCCTCCCCCGACCTTTGCGGACCTTTAAGTTCATACATGAATTCATCTACATCCTTATTCAATTCCTCATATGTTATTTCGGGGTCTTCCTTGTATTTCTTTAATTTTATTCCAAAAGATACAATCAATTCCTCAATTTTTATCTCCATTGACCTGACAAGCCTGATAATACGCTGGATGCGCTGACCCACAAGATCCTGGAAACTCAATGGCTCCATCATGGTAAGCGACCGATTTTCCATCTCTTTCAGGAAAGATACCTGGTCTTGAATCGTCTCTATGGCCTCCTCAAGGCTCAGCCCCATGCAGATATTTCCATCTCCATCACTATTTTTTGTTAAAATCTGCTCAAGAAGCCTGTATTGGGTATTGGCAGCCTCCATCTGTGCCTCATTGATATCCATTATCTTCATGGTGCTTTCTTCAAGGGTCTCATTTATCCCTTCAAGCTGGTTACTTGCCTCAGGTATATCCTTTGATGCTATCTCTACTATATCAGGTTCTATCCTTGTCTGGATATCTTTTCTGAAATCAATCAGCTCCTTGGCAATCCCCTTTATCTTATCTGAAAACTCCATGGTAAGTAACTCAAAAAACTCGCCCTTTTTCAGTTTATTTATAACATCCTTGAGTTTTTCAGTCTCATCAGAGGTCAGACTCTGGGCACTCCCGGAAGAGGTAATACTCTCAACGGTTGTTTCCATTATCCTGCTTCCGTTCATATATCGCCTGCACAGATATTTTCTACCTGATGGGTCAATACCGGAAATAAGGCTGTTTGGAAGCTCTTCTGTATTAAAGAGTATCTGATAGTCGCTTGCATTAAATGCCATGCCTGATTTCAGGACAATAAAGTAGGGTTTTAACTCCTCTCTATTCTTTATCCCCTTTACCGGAAAAATTCGCCCATCAAATTCCATATAGTCATTGTCATCTGTTCCTGAGACAACCCTGGCCTTATACCTTGTTATTATCTGTTCAATCTCATGTGTATCAAAAGCAAGTCTTTCTGTCGAACCATCAAGGTCACCCATTAACACATTTCCCATTAGAATACCCTCCGCCCGATAATCAATTCAAAAAATATCTGCATCATTACAAAGCAAGATACATACCAAAAAGGCAGCCACATGCCTTTTTTTATATCCAATTAATTCAATGGCTTATAACCGGGTTACCATTATATTGTTCCATTCTATTTATCCGACTGATTATTCAAACTGTTTCCGTCAAGTATCTGGACTTTTATTGGCTGAAAAATGACATTTCTGATAGGCAGGGTTACTTCCTGTTCAACTATATTTCTCTTTTCAAACTCATGAATCGCATGAACCGGGCGCAGGGTGATTAATATTTCAGCCCCTTTACCCTGCCCCATTGATGGCGCAGCATCAGTAAGGGCCTTTAAGTTATTTTTTATGTATTTCAGACCATTTTCAGAGATCTTAGCGCCTATATAAGGGGTGGGTCTTGGGATAGCGGCATTGATATTAGAAACGCTTGTAAATCGTCCAATAGCGGCTGCGTCAACAGAATCAAGCCTTACATTCCAGATAACATCAGGATCATTAGAGATGGCGGTTATCCTCTCTTTTATCCTTTTTTTTTCAGAGATCAGGCTTTTTTTTGAAAATATCTCGGAAGGCTTATAGGAGGTATAGGATGGCCTGCCGCTGTTATAAGACAACTCCTCAATATCCTGATCTGAAGGGCTGTCACCGCTTATAAAAAAATAACAGCAGAATACAGTATCTTCATCCAGTTGGAATGCAGCGCTGGAAGGATGCGCTGACAGGAGTGTCAGGAGTAAGATAAGGATAGATGCGGGTATGATATTTTTCCTGAACGAAGGAGAATTAAGATTCATAGTCCATCACCCATATCAAGGATATACTCAAGGGGATTAACTGCCCTGCCCTCCTTTATAACCATATAGTGCAGATGACTGCCTGTTGACAGCCCGCTGTTTCCCATAAGGCCAATCCTCTCCCCGCGCTTAACCTCTTTTCCTGTCTCCGCATATACAACATCAAGGTGGCCATATATGGTCGTTATTTTTTCTGTATGCCTGATTACAATAAACTTGCCAATCCTTTTATCATGGCCGGTTTTCAAAACAAGGCCTCTGGCAGGGGCATAAATCTTTGTCCCTATGTCCCCTGATATATCGATTGCAGCATGGAATTCCTTTCTTTTTGTAAAGGGATTTTCACGCCATCCAAAACCTGATGAGACCGATATGCCTTTTTTTTCAACCGGAAGTATACTGGGGGTAACCTCAAGGATCTGCTCCCGGGTATTGATCAATTCCGAATATTTTTTAAATCTTTCATCAAGATTGGTTAGATGAGAGGAGAGGTTATTATCATAGGGTAGAGATAATAGACTATTCAGAGCCATGTATCCTGAATCATCGGATACGCCTCCCTGGCCAGGAAGCCCTTCCAAATCAGTTAAATTGGTGCTTATTCCGAAATATTCACTAAGCTGACGATCCTTTTTTTCGATATGCTTAAGATTATCCTTAAGGTACCTGAGTTCAGCTATCTCGGTTTTCATACCGGTGCTGCTGCCCTCAAGAAAGGCAATCTTTTTGTTCAGTGTAAAAATACGATGCTCTAAAAATGGCATGGAAACAATACAGAGCGCAAGGGCAATTGCCAGCGCAATAAGATACCATGGATTGATAATCACCTGGTGTGTTTTACCGGAACCATTTTGAGGCATCCAAATTATGTATGATTTACTGTTTCTCATAATTGATCCTCCTTCAATTCTGATTCCTCCTATTTACTTTTTAATGTGTAAAAAACAGATCTTAAATGTCTCTGAGGTTCAAACTGAGGGCATATCCCTGTCAGAGATTCGGTAGAACCTATGATAAGATATCCGTCAGGGGCCATGACACCTGCAATCTTTTCAAAGAGCCTCTTTCTGTCTTCAATACTGAAATATATGGCAACATTACGGCAGAAGACTATGTCAAACTGCCCTATTCCAGTGAATGGTTCCATTAAATTTCGTTTCTGAAAAACAGCCATTGCCCTTATATCGTCTCTGATCTTCCAGGCGTTTCCATTTGAAACAAAATATCTTTGCAGAAGATCCTTTTCAAGCCCCCGCTCTATCTCAAATCTGTTATATTTGCCATAGCTTGCCTGTGCCACAGCATCATCCGATATATCAGTACCTAAAAGCTTGACCCTGTATTTCTTCTGGTCAGGGATCAGCTCTCTTAAAATAATGGCAAGGCTGTAAATCTCCTGGCCTGTAGAACATGCAGCGCTCCATATGCGGATATTAATAGGCATTACACCTGAGGCCTGAGCAGTGCGTTTATCTATAAGGTCAGGCATGACTTTATACTTGAACATCTCAAAAGGGGACTTGTCTCTGAAAAAGAGGGTCTCATTTGTGCTTACTGCATTTATTATCTTTCTTTCCATCTGGCCGCTTTTTTCAGAAATTGCCCTCTGGTAAAGCATCTGATATGAGGTAAAGCCCTCTGTATCCATGATCATTTTTAATCTGGTCTCAAGAAGATATGCCTTTTTCTCATCCAGGAAAATCCCGGAAATATCATAGATATATTTTGAAAGGACCTTTATCTCATTTGGAGTAATCTTGATCATAAATAATACGCAACCACTTTTCTTAAATAGATTTTATACTGCTAACTATCTCATCAGCAAGCCTTTCCAGTGGGGCAATAATATCAACAATCCCCTCATCAATAGGCTTTTTCGGCATACCAAAGACAACGCAGCTTGGTTCATCCTGGGCTATGATGAATGAGCCGTTTCTCTTCATCAGCCTTAACCCGAGTGTGCCATCTGAACCCATACCTGTCATAATTACACCGGCAGAACGCCCCACATAATGCTCGGCAATTGACCTGAAAAGGTAATCCACAGAGGGTTTACAGCTGTTCTCAGGAGGATCATCCGTTATCCTTATTATCCTGCTAAGTCCGTCCACGCCTGCTACTACCTTCATCTGCTTTCCTCCAGGGGCAATAAATGCAACATTTGGCCTGATTACCTCGCCATCCTCTGCCTCCTTAACCTCAATGGCGCACCTGGCATTAAGACTTTTCGCAAGTGAATTGGTAAACATAGGAGGCATATGCTGTACGATTAATATAGGCACATTAATATTGGCAGGGATCCTGGGCATCATTTCAGATAGAGCCTTTGGCCCTCCGGTTGATATTCCAATCCCTATAATTTCCGCTTTTGCCTTTCTGTGTGACCTTGTTGATGTTGTTGCGCTGTATCGTGATGTCCTTAAATCGGGCTGGCCTGGTAATGTCTCTGTCGAATATGCCTTTCCATAATTTGCGCTCCGCAGGATCTTTTTCATCTCCAGATGTCTGGAGAAACTCTTTAGTAAAAGATCAAGGATCTTTTTTATTGTTCTTTTGCTCTCTTCAATGCTTCCGGTTTCCGGTTTTGTAATATAGTCAAATGCGCCCAGCTCAAGCGCCTTTATGGTGAGATCACCGCCCTTGTGAGTAAGTGTGCTTAAAACAATGGCGCCAACATCAGGGGCCTCTGTTTTCAGTGCCCTCAATACGTCAAGCCCGTTCATCTCAGGCATTTCAATATCAAGTGTAATCAGGTCTGGTTTCAGGGAGGCTATCTTCATCATGGCAATCTTGCCATTATTAGCTGTCCCGACTACCTCAACGCCTGGTATCTCAGCCAGCACATCACTCACGGTCTTGCGATAAACCACGGTATCGTCAACCACAAGCACTCTGAGGGGGTTTTTTTCCATTAAGTCCTATAATTCCTTTTTTCTTTCAATTGAAAGATCAAGCCCTGGATTAATCTCTGTCTGATACCTAAATGGTCTGACTGCCGTCATCCTTCAGGATCTCTTCCACATTGAGTATGCCGATCAGGCTCTTTTCCTTTTTAAAGACACCCTCAAAATACCTCCCCTGAATGCCTCCGATATTTGCCGGCGGAGGCTCTATTTTATCCTCTTCTGTCCTTTCAACATCCCCTATCCTCTGCACAAGAAGACCTATATATTCACCATTTGAATTGACGATTATGTTTCTGGTTTCGCTGGAGATCTCTGTGTCTGCCAGACTGAGTTTGTTTCCAAGGTCTATGACAGTAACTATCTGACCTCTAAGGTTCAGTATCCCCTTTACATAATCAGGGGCAAGCGGAACCTCTGTCATCTCAAGGAGTTTATTTATCTCCTGTACCTTTAATATATCCATTCCGCACAGTGAATCACCGACATAAAATGTTGCCAGCTCCATTGTTTTATTCCCTGCATTTCTATTGTCCGCCTGGTTAGCCATTTATTATTACCTCCCGCATCATTAATCCGGTATATAGTTTTTACAAAAACGATTTAAACATACCTGTTACATGGTCATTTCCTATTTCGTTGCTGCCTTGAGATGCTGGAAAACGCTTTTCATCAGCTTTTCCTTATCCAGCTTAATCTGGTAGTCATCTATTCCGACTTTACTGCCCTTTGACATATCTTCGTCGCTCGCCATTGTTGTAAGGGCAATCACAGGAAGATGCCTGAATCTTGCATCTTTTTTAATCATTGATGTCAGCTCAAAGCCATCCATGTTGGGCATCTCTATGTCAGTTATAACAAGAGAAATTTCATCTATATGTTTTTCAATAAGATCGAAGGCAATCCGGCCATCTTCTGCCTCAATAACATTATACCCGTCTTCCTTAAGGTATTCAGAAACCTGGCCCCTGAAAAAATTGGAGTCTTCAGCATAGAGTACAGTAGCGGCCTTGTTTTCAGAAACCATAACGGTTTCCTTTTTGGTAAACCAGTCAGGGTTAAGTGCCTCGACAATCCCGAAAATATTTACCATTAAGGTTGTCTGATTCCCTATTATTGCTGAACCCATGATCCCGGTCTGCTTTAAGGTCATATCATCTACTGTCAGGGCCTCCTCTGTTGAATCAAGTGGCGGTGTGGCCAGAAGGCCGATATCCCTTCCTCCGATAGAAAACACTATTACGAGCAGGTCTTCCTTATCAGCCAGGGGTTTGACATTGGCTACCTGTTCTATAGCAAATAAAGGCAGGCTTTCACCCCTGTACTGTATGACCTTTTTACCTCCAACATGTTCTATGTCAGTCCGCTTTATCTTCTCCACCCTTTCAACAAGCCCCAGTGGAACTGCAAACTGCTCATCTTCAGCATTCCTGAAAATAAGCAGGGACTGGATATCCTTCTGATTCTTCATCCTCTGTTCCTTTGCAACCTGAACCGCCCTTTCAGTGCCATCCATTGAGATGAGTCGGGCCATCTTGGAAATCCCTGCCACATCAAGGATCAGGGCTACACGGCCATCGCCCATTATGGTGGCGCCTGCATAAGCCTTGCAGTGTTTGAGATGTCTTCCTAGAGGTTTTACAACGATTTCTTCTGAGTCGTGAAGCTGATCAACAACAAGACCATATTTCAGCGCCCCTGTATAGACCACAACAATATTTACAGCACTGGAGGCATGATATCTCCGATCAATGGATTTTTTTCTTCGGTTTGAATAATCATCAATGCTATCATCCACCCCCTGTTCATCGATTTTCTCATTGATAGTGCTGATCACATCATCAGCTTTAATAGCCTTTTTAAGAGGGCTCTTTCTGCCCCTTCTGTCTGATATGCTTTCCCTTCTGTCGGATTTTTTGATTTTTTCGCTGGGGTCAAGGTATTCTCTTTCAATACCTATAACATCGGAAAGCCTGATCAGGGGAAGCAGGCTTCCTCTTAACCTTACAACCTCTGCATCACCGACCTTTTCTATCCTATCTTTTACCTGATTTGCAGGTATCCTGAAAAGCTCTTCAAGGTTAACCTGGGGTATTGCGTATCTTTCACCGCATACGCTTATCAGCTGACTCGGAATAATAGCCAGAGTAAGGGGCAGCTTGATTTTTATGATTGTGCCTTTTCCTATTTTAGATTCTATATCTACCACACCGCCCAGTTTATCGAGGTTGGTCTTGACAACATCCATACCAACACCACGACCGGACACATCGCTTACCTTTTCCGCTGTTGAAAAACCGGGGAGGAAGATCAGATTGATCTTTTCCTTATCAGACATGGATATTGCCTGATCCTCTGTTATAACCTTTTTTTCAAGGGCGACCTTTGCCAGTTTGTCAGGATTCATCCCTTTTCCATCATCCCTGATCTCGATATTCACCTGCCCTGCCTCATGATAGGCCTTGAGCATCAAATGGCCGGTAGATTCCTTTCCTGCCCTCTGCCTTTCAGCTGGGAGTTCTATACCGTGATCAACTGAATTTCTGACAAGATGTGTAAGAGGATCATTGATTGCCTCAAGGATTGTCTTATCAAGCTCTACCCCTTCACCCTCTATTGTGAGTTTTACCTCTTTGTTCAGGTTGCGGGCAAGGTCTCTTACAACCCTTGGAAACTTGTTAAATACATTACCGATAGGCTGCATCCTTGTCATCATGATTGCTTCCTGGATCTCTGATGTTATAAGATCCAGCCTCTGCCCTGTCCCCTCTATTGCCCTGATATCCTTCTGACCAATAGACTGCATTAGTTGGTTTCTGCCTAGCACAAGCTCTCCTGCCAGCGTCATGAGAGAATCCAGCAGGCTTACATTAACCCTAAGACTGGTCTCAGATGTCTTGGCGCTTGAGGAATTTGCTGAATCACTTTCTCTGCCGAAAGCAACACCTGAAGCAGTTTCAGGGGCAGGGAATGGAGATGCCTCTTCTTTAAACAATTTTTCTACAGGCTGAATAACAGGACTCTCTTCAGGCATCTTGATTTCAGGGGAGGCCTTTGACTCACCATATTCGGTGAGACTTATAAAACTGTTATTGTTTTCAAGAAGGTAAATATTATCCTCATCAATATCAAAAAGGGCATTAATCATTTCAGGTTCAAGTATGGTGCCGAACAGGACAAGAAGAGGCACTTTACTGGAGCTTGAATAGTTGTCCAGTGTGCCAACCGACTGCACATCCACCTCATTAGATAGGATCGTCCCGCTTTCACTAAGTCTTTTCAGTATCTCCGCTGCTGTAAGCCCCTTTTTTTCAACATCCTGAACAAGGTCAAGCACTGCCAGGTATATGTATTGCCCCTTTTTCCTTGAATTATTGAGGTCAGATGATGAAACATTAAAGACCATCCTACCATTCTCAAATATCAGGTCTATGTTTTGCTCTTTTTTTTCTGCCTTTTTCTCAGGAACAGCAACTGCGGTAAGCGCAATAAGGGCATTAACATGTTCTTCAATAGGCATCTCATTACTGGCGCCTACATTATTAAGCAGGTTCCTTAGCGTATCTGATGCGAGAAGGAGTATATTGACAATTTCAGGATTTGGAACCATCTCCCTTTCTCTAATCATGCCCAGTACATTTTCCATCTTATGGGACAGCTCTTTTATGTTGTTAAGCCCCATAAAACCTGCCCCGCCCTTAATTGAATGGGCAGCGCGGAACACCTTGTTAACCAGCTCCTCGTTAATATCGGCGCCATCCTTTTCAATGGCCAGCAGATCATTCTCAATATCTGCCAGGTGCTCTAATGATTCTTCCACATAAAGTCTCAAGGTCTCATCATCCTGCATACTCATTTTTATCCTCCATTGCTATTTACACCCTGTTCATATAAACAGCCCACAGGTTCTTTCATTTACCTTTATATATTTACGATAACCACACAGAGGGTTATCCTGTTATACACCATCTGTATTCAGGTATCTGTCAATGCCCATCATCTTGAAAAGGTTATCTATATTTTCAGATACATTGGTAAGCCTGAGCAACCCTCCAGCCTTATCCAGTGAGTTTCTGGCTGCTATCAATACCCCCAGACCTGTTGAATCAATCATATTGACGCCCTTCATGTCTATTGCCAGCTCATTAACATCCTTATTGATCAGCTTTAAAAGTTTAAGCCTAAGATCCTCAACAATTGACCCGGATATATCCTTGCCCGGCTTAACTGTTTTTTTATTTGTTTTCCTGCCTTCAACCATTTAAACCTCCAGTTTTACACAGCTTTAAGAATAAGAAATATATAGATTACCAGTCATTCGGTTGACTGAATGCGACGCTTTTTTGACATTTGGAAAACAGTAAATCCTGATTTCTTACACCTGCCCTTTAAGTGAATCAGTAATAATATTAACCTCCTGTTTTATCTGCAATAACAGGCTATTAAACCCCTCAAGGCTATTTGCCTTTGCATTCATCTCTATCTGTTTTGCCTTTTCATAAATCTCAGTCAGCCAAAGATTACCTGATGACCCCTTTAATGAATGGGCACGCTCCACCAGGGCAGCATAATCATGAGCCGCAGCGGCCTTCTCCATTCCGCCTATATCCGTATCACCTGTGGAAAGAAACAGCTCTATAAGCTCAATATATTCCTCAATTTCAAGCCCAAGCCTTTGGGCTGGTGTTAAAAAATCCATCTCTTCCTCCTGTATAAAAACCCTTTAGGATCTTTATTCTAAAACAATGCGAATATTTTACTTTTCAATCATTATGCGATAATTATGCCAGACATTAATTATCATTATTTTTTCATATAAAAACCCCTGTTAAAGACTGAAATTTAAGAAGAACTTGCCGGTTTAAAGGCCAAATAAACCTTTTTAATAACTTGAAAAATAATTGATATTGATGTAATTCATTTTATCTTTATCATGGGATTTCATAAAGATATCAGCTTCTCAGTAATGATAAAAGAAAAACAGTCAACGCCAGGGGTAGCCGTTTTAAAAAGCATCGTCCTAGCAAAACAATCTAAAGGGGTAATATATGTATAATATCAAGACTATAGAAGGTGTTAAAAAGACAATTTTCGGTTCAGGTTCTGTAATGGAACTTGGAAACGAGTGTAAAAAACTGGATGCATCAAAGGTGCTTCTTGTTATTGATCAGACATTATCAAGATCGGCTATTGCCGAAAAGGTTAAAGAATCACTTAAATCCGCAAGGATCAGATCTTATATATTTTCGGATGTAACCCCTGAACCTGACCCAAAGGTTGCAGACCTTGCAACAGAACTCGCTCTCAAGGAAAAGGTGCAGTGCGTCATAGGTGTGGGCGGCGGGAGCACAATGGATATTGCAAAGGCCATCGCAGTACTCGTTAAAAATGAGGGGAAGGCAGTTGATTATATTGGACAAAACAAGGTAAGAAAACAGGGCATCCCGACGATCATGGTGCCTACCACCGCGGGCACAGGCAGCGAAACAACCCTTACCGCTGTTTTCACGCAGAGGGATACTAAAAAGAAGGGCGGGATCAACAGCCCCTATCTTTACCCACACACCGCAATACTTGACCCTGAACTTACGATAGACCTCCCTCCAATGGTTACAGCATATACCGGCATGGATGCGCTCACACATGCCATTGAGTCATATACATCACTTAAGGCCCATTTCATGAGTGAGACAGTATCGCTCAGGGCCATTGAACTGATAATGGATAACCTGAGAGGTGCGGTATTTGACGGAAAGAACCTGAAATACCGTGAAAATATGATGATGGGGAGCTACCTTGCCGGATTGGGCCTTGCCATGGCCGGTGTCGGCGCAGTGCATGCTATGGCCTACCCTATGGGCGCAATATTTGATGTGCCCCATGGTATTGGTAACGGCCTTCTGCTTCCATACGTGCTTGAATACAACTATCCCGGAAATATCGACAAATTCTGTAATATGGCAATGTGCATGGATCAGGAGATGGGAGAGCTTTCAGGCAGGGAATATGCGTCGCTTGTGGCTGATACAGTTTTTGAACTTGCACAGGATATAGGTGTGCCAATGACCCTGAAGGAACTTGATATACCTGAAGACTCCATACCTGAGATGGCAAAGGCGGCCATGCAGGTTGCTGTACCGATAGCAAATAACCCCAGGCCAATGACAGAAGAGGCGGCAATGGAGATATACAGAAATGCCTATGAAGGATAGAGAAAGGAAAAAAAATGCCAGGATATGAGATTATAGGACAGGAAGAGATTGAAGAGGTACAGAAGGCCTTATCAAAAAAGATGCTGCTCAGGTATGAGCATAAAGAAAACAGCAAGGTGCTGGAATTTGAGCGTAATTTCGCCAAATACTGCAATGCAGGCTATGCCCTTGCAGTATCATCCGGGACTGCGGCTTTAAGGGTAGCCCTTGCTGCGCTCGGTGTAGGGCCGGGTGATGAGGTTATTACACAGGGATTCACATTTATCGCCACATGGGAGTCTATCCTGGATGCAGGCGCAGTGCCTGTATTTGCAGAGATAGATGATACCCTGTGCCTTGATCCCAAGGATCTTGAAAAAAAAATAACCCCTAAAACAAAGGCGATTATCCCTGTCCATATGTGCGGTTCACACGCAAATATAGAGGAGATAATGAGGGTAGCTGATAAACACGGCATACCTGTACTTGAGGATACAGCACAATCTACCGGGGGCAGTTGCAATGGCAGGGCGCTTGGTACATTTGGCAGCTTTGGCACCTTTTCGTTTGATGCGGTCAAGACTCTGACCACCGGTGAAGGCGGCATAGTACTTACAAATGATAAGGCATTGCACACAAAGGCATCAGAGTACTCTGACCACGGGCATGATCACAACCCAAATGTCTCAAGGGGGCTTGAGAAACGCAGCTATATAGGCTTTAATTACCGAATGATGGAGCTTCAGGGGGCGCTGGGTGTTGCACAGCTTAAAAAGCTCGATAATATCCTTAAGATACAGAGAGGCAACAAGGCAAGAATTAAAGAAACACTTTCACAGTTCAGGGATATTACATTCCGCCATATACCTGACCCATCCGGTGACACCGCAACATTTATGATATTTCTACTGCCTGATGAAAAACGTGCAAGGGAATTCAATAAAATCATGGCTGCTGAGGGTTATGGCGCTGTATACTGGTATGATAATGACTGGCACTATTATGAGAGGTGGGAGCATCTGATTGGGGGTAAAAGCCTGACAAGAACAGGGTATCCCTTTAAAACCCCTGAAGGCCAGACAAGATGCAGCTATGATAAAAATGCCCTGCCCAAAACAGCAGCCATAATGTCAAGGGCCCTTACCATTCAGATTACCCTGAATATGGAAGAGAAGATGCCGGGGCTGTTAAAGGCAATAGAAAAGGCAGGGAGGGGTGTATAAGAGAGAAGCTCGAAGCTCGAAGATGTAGTAAGAACTTTGAGCTTTCAACTTTGAGCTTTGAGCTTTGAGCTTGTTTACTATGAAAATATCCATCCATCAGATAAACCCGATTATCGGTGATTTTGAGCATAACCTATCACTGGTCTCTGAAGCGGTAAGGAAAGCATCATTATCAGGATGTGATCTTGCGGTATTTCCGGAACTCACGCTCATGGGTTATCCGCCCAAGGACCTCCTAGAAAAACCTGCTTTCATAAAAAGAAACCTGGAATATCTGGAAAAGCTTTCAAAAGAGTCTTTAAATACTGGAATTATTTGCGGTTTTGCAGATATAAACAAATCAGAAAAAGGAAAGCCCCTTATCAATGGCGTGGCATTTTTACAAAATGGCAGGGTCATCTGTACTGGTGGCAAAAAGTTGTTGCCCAGCTATGATGTATTTGACGAAACCAGGTATTTTGAACCTGCTGAAAATAGCCTTTACATTGAACTTGATAATAAAATAATTGGGGTAACTATCTGTGAAGACATATGGAATGTGGGTGATATAGGGAACCTTCACAGATACAGTGTTGACCCTGTTGAAGAATTGGCCCAGAAAGGCATCGATATCCTGATTAATATCTCTGCATCCCCATTTACCATACAAAAACCCTCCTTAAGGATGAAGGTGCTTGAAAAGATTGCCTGTAAATATGGGCTCCCGATAATATACTGCAACCAGGTCGGTGGTAACGATGACCTTGTGTTTGACGGGTCAAGCATGGTGTTTGATAAAAAAGGCAGGCTTATTCTTCGGGGTAAAGAATTCCAGTCCGATACACTTTTATGGGACAGTGATACGGATTATTCGCCAGTCACTGATCCATGGCCGGCAGAGGAGGTATCTATTATAAACTGTCTTACACTGGGTATCAGGGACTATGTTACAAAGTGCGGCTTTAAAAAGGTACTTGTTGGCTTATCAGGCGGTCTGGATTCATCCCTTGTGGCCTTTATAGCCGCAAAGGCACTTGGCCCTGAAAATGTTACAGGCATAAGTATGCCTTCACAATATACATCAGACCTGAGTAAAAGATGTGCAAGAGACCTTGCTAAAAACCTGGCCATCCATTTTGATGAAATCCCGATTACAGATATCTTTGACAGCTATAAGAGCGCCCTTTCCCACATGTTTAAGGGGCTCAAGGAGAATGAGACAGAGGAGAACCTGCAGGCCAGGATCAGGGGCAGCATACTTATGGCCATGTCAAACAAATTTAATGCACTGCTCTTAACTACAGGGAACAAATCCGAGACAGCCACCGGTTACTGCACTCTGTATGGTGACATGTGCGGTGCGCTTGCTGTTATTTCAGATGTGCCAAAGACCATATGTTACAGGGTGGCAAGGTTTATAAACAGGGAAAAAGTGATAATCCCGCAGGAGATCATAGAGCGTCCGCCATCTGCTGAGTTGAGGCCAAACCAGACAGACCAGGACTCTTTACCCCCATATGATATGCTTGATCAATTAATAGAAAATATTGTGGAAAAAAATCTTTCCTTTGAAGAGATAGTAGAACAGGGATATGATCCCTCTATCGTAAAGGATACATTCAGACGTATAGTAATTAATGAATATAAGCGAAGGCAGGCATCACCCGGCCTCAAGGTAACCTCAAAGGCATTCGGATATGGAAGGAGGTATCCCATAGCCAGAGGGGGAGAATTTTTTTAAATACGAAGTTGGAAGTTCGAAGTTTGAAGTTAATTTCGAACTTTAGTTACTTCACACTTCGAACTTGATTTTAAGGAGAAACAAATGCGATCAGACAAGATGAAAAAGGGATTGGAAAGGGCGCCTCACAGGTCTTTATGCAAGGCAATGGGGCTTACAGATGATGAATTAAACAGACCGATAATCGGCATAGCAAACTCGGCAAACGAGGTGATACCGGGCCATATCCATTTAGACAGCCTTGTAACATCCATCAAGATGGGTATAGCCATGAATGGCGGCACACCACTGGAGTTTCCCACAATAGGCGTTTGCGATGGTATTGCCATGAACCATGAGGGGATGAAATATTCACTGATTTCAAGGGAACTGATTGCAGACTCTGTAGAGATAATGGCCACTGCCTACCCCTTTGACGGCCTTGTGCTTGTATGCAACTGCGACAAGATCGTACCGGGCATGCTTATGGCCATGCTCAGGCTTAACATACCCTCTATTATCATAAGCGGAGGGCCAATGCTGGCAGGAAAGGTCAGGGATAGGAATATTGATCTTATTACTGTCTTTGAAGCAGTAGGCGCAAGAAAGGCAGGCAAGATCACCGAGGATGAGCTTCATGACATGGAAGAAAACGCGTGCCCTGGGGCTGGATCATGTTCAGGGATGTTTACAGCAAACTCCATGAACTGCCTGAGTGAGGCACTTGGCCTTGCCCTCCCCGGAAACGGCACCATCCCTGCTGTAATGGCAGAAAGACAGAGGCTTGCCAAGGAGGCAGGTAAACGAATAATGAAGCTTGTAGCTGATGACATAAAGCCAAGGGACATTGCCACCATGGAGGCATTTGAAAACGCCATGCATGTGGAGATGGCTATAGGCAGCTCAACAAACACAGTGCTGCACCTCCCTGCTATTGCCCATGAAGCAGGCTTTAAGCTTGATCTTGACCTCTTTAACAAGATAAGCGCAGAGACACCCAACCTTTGCAAGATATCTCCGGCAGGGTCAGCCCATATAGAAGACCTCCATGCAGCAGGGGGTGTAACAGCGGTTATGGGAGAGCTGATGAAAAAAGGGCTGCTCCATAAAGATATAATCACAGTAACCGGTAAAAAGGTTAAAGAGATTGTGGGGAAGGCAGAGTCCCTTGATCCTGATATCATAAAAAAGATCGATGCCCCCTATTCTGCTGATGGCGGTCTTGCAATACTTTTTGGTAACCTTGCCCCGCTTGGCGCTGTTGTTAAAAAGTCTGCTGTTGACCCATCAATGCTCGCCCACTCAGGCCCTGCACGAATCTATAACAGTGAAGAGGAGGCCATGAAGGCCATTATGGATGAGAAGATCAAAAAGGGTGATGTAATAGTAATCCGTTATGAAGGTCCTAAAGGGGGCCCTGGCATGAGGGAGATGTTATCCCCAACATCCGCCCTTGCAGGGGTCGGCCTGGATAAAGAGGTTGCGCTTATAACAGACGGCAGGTTCTCAGGCGGCACACGCGGAGCAGCCATAGGCCATGTATCACCGGAGGCACAGGAGGGCGGGCCCATAGGAATACTCATGGAAGGGGATATAATTGAGATAAATATACCTGCACGTACACTCAATGTAAAACTCACGGACGAGGAGATTAAAAAGCGTTCCGCTGAATGGAAAAGGCCGGATTACAAGGTGAAGATAGGCTATCTTTACAGGTATGCAAAACAGGTAACCTCAGCCAATACAGGCGCTATATTCAAGGAATGATATATATGGATAATCTACTGGTAACAGGCGGGAGCGGTTTTATAGGGAGCAACTTTATCAGGTATCTGCTTGAGGATGCTGATTTCAGGGGTCGAATTATCAATCTTGATAAACTCACCTACGCAGGTAACCCGGAAAACCTGGAGGGGCTTAACGAGAAATACCCTGGACGCTACATCTTTATCAAGGCAGACATATGCAGCATGGATGCAATAGAGCCTCTGTTCAGTGCATATTCAATAGATACGGTCTGCCATTTTGCAGCAGAATCCCATGTTGACAGATCAATTGTTGGCCCATCAGATTTTATTTATACAAATATCATCGGCACATTCAACCTGCTTGAATGTGCCAGAAAATACCAGAATAATATTAAGCTCTTTCATCATGTGAGCACAGATGAGGTCTTTGGGAGTCTTGGCACAGAGGGGCTTTTCACTGAGACCACACCATACAAACCAAACAGCCCCTATTCCGCATCCAAGGCATCATCTGATCACCTGGTGCGGGCATATTTCAAGACCTATAATCTCCCTGTCACCATCTCAAATTGCAGTAATAATTATGGCCCATACCAATTTCCTGAAAAGCTGATACCCTTAATTATCCTTAATGCCCTTTCCGAGATACAGCTTCCGGTTTATGGCGACGGGAAAAATGTGCGTGACTGGCTCTATGTAAAAGACCATTGCAGCGCCATAAAAATGGTAATGGACAGGGGTAAAAGGGGTGAGACATACAATATTGGCGGTAATAATGAGATGGAGAACATCCGCATTGTTGAACTGATATGTGATTATCTGGATAAAAATGAAAAACCTAAAAATCACAAATCAAGAAGGGATTTGATCACATTTGTAAAGGACAGGCCCGGTCATGACAGGCGTTATGCCATAGACTCCACTAAGATACAGAGGGATTTAGGCTGGCATCCTTCAGAGTCATTTGAGACCGGTCTTGAAAAGACAATAAGATGGTACCTTGATAACAGGGGCTGGATAGATCGTGTAAAAAGCGGTGAATACCAGTCATGGATAGATAAACAATATGGGAAACCAATATAAAGGAGCATCCAATTGAAGGGAATTATACTTGCTGGCGGATCAGGGACACGTTTATATCCATTAACAAGGGTGGTAAGTAAACAACTTTTACCAATCTATGACAAACCAATGATATATTATCCTCTGAGCATCCTGATGGCAGGGGGCATAAGAGAGATATTAATAATAAGCACACCGGTTGATCTCCCAGGCTTTAAAAGGCTCCTTGGGGATGGGTCAAAACTTGGCATAAGGTTTACATATGAGGAGCAGCCCAGCCCTGACGGCCTTGCACAGGCATTTACCATCGGTAAAAAGTTTATCGGCAAGGATAATGTATGCCTTATACTTGGAGACAATATCTTTTATGGCAACAATCTTGATGCCATACTAAAGAATGCAGTAAAACTGGATAAAGGCGGCCTTATATTCGGTTACCTTGTTAAAGACCCTGAAAGATATGGCGTTGTGGAGTTTGATAAGGATAAAAATGTTGTAGGCATTGAAGAAAAACCGGCCAAGCCAAAATCCAGGTATGCTGTGCCGGGCCTCTATATGTATGACAACAGCGTGATAGAGATAGCGGAAAACCTTAAGCCCTCTCCACGCGGAGAGTATGAGATAACCGATGTAAACCTTGAATACTTAAGACGCGGTCAGCTGAGGGTGGAGCTTTTAGGCAGAGGGTTTGCCTGGCTCGATACAGGAACCCATGAGGCGCTTCAGCAGGCATCAAATTATGTTGAGACCATACAGGAGCGGCAGGGGATCAAGATATCCTGTATTGAGGAGATAGCCTATCAGCTCGGTTATATTAACGCTGAACAGCTTATGGATCTGGCAAAGGAATACAGGAACAATGAGTATGGCAGATACCTTATCTCCATAGTGGACGGGGAGCAGACTTAATGCCAGTATCATTTATAAAAACAGACCTTCCCGGTGCAGTTATTATAGAGTCAGCCGTATTCAATGACGCAAGGGGCTTTTTTCTGGAGACATACCATTTTACCAGGTATGCTGAAAATGGCATTAGCACACCGTTTATACAGGACAACCATTCACACTCAGTCAAAGGCACCCTGCGCGGGCTCCACTACCAGCTCAAACACCCTCAGGGTAAACTCATTTATGTGGTAAGGGGCGAGATATATGATGTGGCAGTGGATATAAGAAAAGGTTCACCCTTTTTCGGTAAATGGACCGGTGCGGTTTTATCTGATAAAAACAAGAGACAGTTTTATATACCGCCCGGTTTTGCGCATGGCTTCTGTGTTATGAGTGAAGAGGCGGATGTAACATATAAATGTACAGACGTATATTCTCCCGGTGATGAATATGGCATTGCATGGAATGCGCCTGATATAGGTATTGACTGGCCAATAGAAAAGCCCCTCTTATCAGAAAAGGACAGCAGATACCCCCCGCTCAGGGATACACAGGAAGGGCATTTGCCTGTTTATCGGAATGAATAAGATGCATTTTTAACCGCGAAACACACGAACCACACGAAAAGTTTTATTTTCCTTTTTTTTACTTTCGCGCCTTTCGCGTAATTCGCGGTTCAGGGTTTTATCTTTTAGCCCAACCCCTATCTTTTTATCATGTCCATCAGGTCACTGGAGCACTGGAACCTTATGCCATTCTCAGTAAGGATCTCCTCTGTGGCAGCTTCCATATCAGCCTTCCTGAAGATCATGGTCTCTACAAAATTACCCTCAAAATTTATCTCAATATACTCTTTGGAGTTCTGTAAAACCTCAACCAGATGTCTTATATTCTTTATCTTTATACCATTTATATCTTTTATAACCTGGGCCATTGGATCACCGTACCCCTTTGTGATACGGTTGGAAAACATCCTTGATGATATAACAATCAGCTGCTCCTGCTCCTCTGTTGCTGTGTCATTGAGCCTTGTGATCAGGGGGCTTGAACTCCTTAAAAGATTTCCCAGCCACTCTCTCTGAAGATACCTTAAAAAATCATTTGTAGCGGGTGAAAACACCAGAGGCCCATATATGAAATAGCTTGGATACCCATCCTTTAAATCCGGCACAAGAGAATTTTTTTCTCTTAAAAGCGGCATATCAATTATTATCTCTTTCCCATCGCGTAAAACAGTCAGGCTTATATGCCCCTTTTTTTCCATATGCTGAATCAGGTATGCAAAATGGAGGCGCATGCCATCCTTTGTTATGATCTTTCCATCATTATCTATCTTCTCATCACCTATCTTTGTAATAATATCCCATTTCTTTAATAAACCCTTGTCACCATCGCCATAGGGGGTTGTAACCATCATACCTGTCTGGATTTTATCCAGTTTAAGCTTTTCCCTCAGTGCATCATTTTCAAGGGTCTGAAGCTGGTCAAACATCATGGGTTTGCCATCATATCTGCCATCTTCCATATCCTTTAAAAAGATATTGACCTCCTCAACCGGGATAATATACCCGATATTATCCGCCTGCCTGATCCCGCTGAAGACAATGCCGATTATCTCATTTTCTGATATGGCCGGGCCACCGCTGTTGCCCGGATTAAGGGCAGCATCTACCTGTATCCTTAAGCCCGCGGTATTATAATAATATGGGCTGAACTCTATCCTTGAGATGATGCCCCCTGTCACAGAAACACCCGTCCCCCCTATGGGGTATCCATAGGCATTTACCTTCTGTCCGGTCTTTGGCACTATTGCAGATAGTGTCAATGGCGGGTGGTCACTGAAAAAGGCGCCATCATCCACCTCAAGCAGGGCCAGGTCAATACCTGGTGCAATACCTTTCACCTTTGCGGGTAATTTATCTGCGGACTGGTATGGCTGCACATAAACCTGGCTCGCATACATTACCACATGGGCATTGGTGAGTATCCTGTTTCCGGCAATAATAACACCCGTGCCCGATATCTCATTAGCCGGCATCTTGGACCAGGGATTAAATACATCCGGTCTTCTCTGATTTGTATGTATCTTTACAACCGATTTTTCTATCTCCAGCTGTGCATTGGCAGGATAAATCGTTGTGATGGCAGCAGCAATAGCAAGTAATATGATTTTATAAGAAAAGACCTTAATGGGATTATCACGCATCTGTTTTCAGTACCTCCACACCTCATAATATATTTACTAAAACATCGGACTGTCATTCTCTGCACTTTCAGGCATATCCTGGCATACATCCCAGTGCTCAACCAGCTTCTCGTTTTCAACCCTGAAGATATCCACAATGGCATATCCAGGTTCGTCCTGTTCAGGCTGAAAATGATAATGTATGGCGACAAGGTCATTTTCCGCGAGTATCCTTTTGAGGTAATATCCGGGCTTTGGGTGTATCTCCCAGAAATCCTGAAAAAATTTTATAAGGGCTGCCTTGCCATGCCCTGCGCCGGGGTTATGCTGTCTGTATGAAGGGCCGAGCAGTTCATCAAGCACCTTTACATCATGACCTATCATAAATTCATTAAGGAACCTCATTACCAGTTTCTTGTTATATTCAATCGACATTTATGCCTCCAATAAATAATAGTTTTTAGTGATCAACCGAAAAACACTGGCAAAAAACTACCTGATGTTCATCCGGTAACTGTTTTTTTACAGGATGGAATGTTCAGCAGCCAGCAAATTTTTGATTTTGATGCCTTAAGCTGATGGCTGAAAGCTCAAAGCTGATTTATATTCAGAGAATATGTAAATAAAGAATATTATTCAAGTTATTTTCAGCCCGACCGATAATAAGTTCAGCAGATTATCACCTTTTTAATGGTAATTCATGGAAATGATCCTCACTCACAAAAATGCAGACTTTGATGCCATTGCCTCTTCCATTGCTGCATCCATGGTCTATCCGGGTGCAATGCCATACCTTCCGGCAAGCATCAACCCCAATGTAAAAAACTTCCTCTCTATGCATAAATATAAACTCAAGTATCAGGAATCAGGAAACCCTCAGGATCTAGATTCAGTAAAAAGGATCATAATAGTGGATGCCAACAGGTGGGAAAGGATTGAAAATTCAGAGCGTTATTCCTCACTTAATGCGGCCTTTCATGTCTGGGATCATCACCCTGGTGAGTCAGATATCAATGCTGAATGGAGTTGCGTCCAGGATTGCGGTTCTGCAACGAGTCTCCTGGTAACGAAAATCATAGAAAAGCGTATCCCCGTTTCAGTGATTGAGGCGACCCTCTTCCTTGCGGGCATTTATGAGGATACCGGGAATCTATCATTTCCAGGAAGCAGGGGCATAGATGCAAGGGCAGTTGCCTTTCTCCTGGATAATGGCGCTGACCTAGACATTGTGAACAGTTTTCTCAAACCCAAATATGGCCATATCCAGAAACAGCTCCTTTTCAGGATGATTGAAAAGGGAAATATAGAAGAGGTAAACGGCAACAGGGTAAGCATTAATTTTACTGAGGTCAAAGGGCATTCGCCCGGTCTTTCACTTATCGTGGATATATACCACAGGATAATGGGTGTTGATGTAGTCTTTGGCGTTTTTATTGACAAAAAAAGGAATCAGAGCGCTGTTATAGGCAGAAGCGCTGTAGATTCTATAAATATAGGTTTTATTTTAAGCCATCTTGATAATGGCGGTGGCCGTCCAAGGGCAGGTTCAGGTGTCATAAAATCTGTTGACCAGAGGCATATCAGAGAGATGATAATAGATATCATGAAGACAAAACAGCCATCTTCTCCAAGTATAGGCGATCTTATGTCATACCCTGTGATAACTGTGTCTGAAACAGCAACCATGAAGGAGGTGGCCATGCTCTTTCGTGAAAAGGGGTGCACAGGTGTCCCTGTAACAAGGGAAAAATCCATTGTGGGCATTATCTCTCGCAGCGACTTTAAAAAGGTAAAGGATACAAAACAGATGGAAGCACCTGTAAAGGCATTTATGTCAGAGAAGGTCATCAATATAGACCTTAACAGCACTGTATCGAGCGCTACCCGTCTTATGGTAAAACATGATATAGGCAGACTCCCTGTTATGAAGGAAAATGAGCTTATAGGCATTATCACACGAACAGACGCCATGAGATTTTTTTATGACCTGCTTCCTGAATAGAGTACATCCGGGAACAGGCCATTTCCGGATGCAGCTTTGAGCTTTCAACTAACAAATTAAACCATATTTCTGTCTTTTAAGTATAGTAAACTAAAACATAACCTGTTATATTGCGCCATACTATATCCAGATTTAAACAGTTTTAAAAAAATTGAGGGCAACAAATGCTTAAGACAATGAAGGCGCCGGGCATGTATATTCAGGGTTACAATGTTATTGATGAATTTGCCACACATGTTACACGACTGGGAAAAAGACCCTTTATAATAGGAGGCAAAACCGCCCTTTCGCGTGTTGAAAAGAGGATGCTACCGGGCATCAACATCTATGACCTTGAATGCAGTTTTTCTGTTTTTACAGGAAGGGGCACAAAAAAGGATGCCCTTGACCTTTCATCCAGGGCGCTTAGTCACAAGGCCGATGTTATTGTAGGGGTAGGAGGAGGTCTTGCTATTGATACTGCCAAGGCTGTTTCCCACCAGACAGACCTTCCTCTCATAATTATTCCCACAGTAGCATCAACAGATGCACCATGCAGCTCTGTTGCATTGCAGTATACCTGGGATCATATTATAGATGAGATAATCCTGTTAAAAAGAAATCCTGACATTGTAATTGTCGATACCAGGATAATAACCGAGGCGCCTGTGCGTTATTTTGTAGCGGGTATGGGTGATGCCCTTTCAACCTGGTTTGAAGCAAACACCTGCAATTTGACAGGCGCAAAAAACCTTGCGAATGCACGACCGACCCTTGCCGGGAATGCCATTGCGAAACTTACCTATGACACTGTTATGCAGTATGGTGAGTCTGCAAAAATGGCAGTTGACCTCAAGATTGTCACCCCTGCCGTGGAAATGGTAATAGAGGCCAACTGCTATTTAAGCTCCATCGGATTTGAGAACTGCGGGCTTGGGGCTGCCCACTCCTTTGGTATAGGGGTTGGTTCACTTAATGGGACAGAGGCTTGTCTTCACGGGGAACTGGTCAGTTTCGGCGTAATAGCAAACCTTCTGATAGAGAATTACCCATTTGAAGAAATAGAAAAAGTATTAAAATTCTGCATTGCTGTAGGTCTTCCTGTCACACTAAAAGAGCTTGGGGTGGATGACCTCTCGAGAGAAAACATCCAGTTTGCAGGAAAGGGCTGTTTCGGGCCGGGCTCAAACCTGAAGAATCTTTCATTTGATGTAACTGAGGAGCTTGCCTCTGATATCATTCTGGCCGCGGATGCCCTGGGGAGAAGATATAAAGATATTGACAAATAGTATCCAGTGAAAAAAAACAGGATTTTTTAAAAAAGTTGTTGATATATTTGCATAAAATATTGTTATATAGCCGACTAAATTCAAGGATAATTTAGAGCGGTAAAACAGTCATCTTCAATTGGACAAGGATACAGATACTCTACTGATAAAAGGTTTGAATAATGAGTCTTTTCAATTTTAAGAGACCCTCTGGAAAAGGCGGTTTCAGACATGGCATCCATCCCCCTGAAAACAAGGGTATCTCAGGGACATCAAAGATAGAGGTTGTAAAAGGAGCTGAAACAGTCACGCTTCCACTTCTACAGCATGTGGGGGCACCGGCCAGGCAGATTGTCGAACTAAAACAGGTGGTAAAATTCGGCGAGACAGTTGCCGCAGGAGAGGCATTTATTTCCGCCTCAATACATTCCCCTGTTTCAGGAATCGTTAAAAATAATAGAAATGTGACTATGGTGAATGGGAGACGTCTACCGGCTGTTGTTATAAAGAGTGAAGGGGAACAGACTGCTCCGAAAATATTGTGGGATGAACTTACCTCAGATGACTGGTCACTAGATAAGATATCCTCCTATGATCCTCAGCATATATCAAAAGTAATCAGGGATTCAGGGATTGTGGGACTTGGCGGCGCTGCATTTCCTGCCCATGTAAAAATCGCCCCAAATGATAAACGGAAAATCGATACGCTCCTCATAAACGGATGTGAATGTGAGCCCTACCTTACCAGCGACTACAGGCTTATGATTGAAGCGCCTCATTCGATCGTTGCCGGCTCCCTTATAGCGGCTCATGCAATATCTGCAGGGCAGACAATTATCTGCATAGAAGACAATAAGCCTGAGGCAATGCTGAAACTCAGACAGGTGGCTCAAGGAACATCCATAAAGGTGGCAGTGCTTAAGACAAAATACCCGCAGGGGGGAGAAAAACAGCTTATAAAATCAGTGCTGGGGCTTGAGGTTCCGCTTGGAGGCCTTCCAGGGGATATTGGTGTAAATGTAGGTAATACAGGTACTATGGCTGCCATCGCAATGGCGGTATTTAAGGGAAGGCCACTGACCCACAGGGTAGTAAGCATCTCAGGTAAGGGGATTAACATTCCAAAAAATCTTTTCATTCCCCTTGGCATCTCTGTTGGAGAGATAATCGCCTGCTGCGGCGGGCTCAGGGAAGAGGCATGCAGGATTGTGGCCGGAGGCCCCATGATGGGATTTGCCTTCGCTGACCTTTCAACGCCTGTTATAAAGGGGAATACAGGTATAATTGTACTGTCAAAAGAGGAGATCAGTGAAGGTAAAGAGACCTCATGCATCAGGTGCGGGAGATGCGTTGATGCCTGCCCAATGAACCTTGTCCCGACAAGGCTTGCATTGGCCTCAAGATATAATAATTTGGATGTTGCATTAAAATACAACATTAATGCATGTTTTGAATGCGGGTGCTGCGCCTATGTGTGCCCGGCTAAAATAAATCTAGTGCAGTTGATAAGGTCAGGCAAAAGACTTGCAGCAAATCAACAGGCATTAAATAAAGGTAAATAAACCATGCCTGAAATTACAGACTCAAACAATATTATAAAAAGAGAACCAGTGATCCATGTGACCTCTTCTCCCCATATCCTTGACAGGGGGGCAGGAACAAGAAGAATTATGATAGATGTTATTATTGCCCTGATCCCGGTCATGTTGGTATCTCTCTTTTTCTTCAGATTATACGCTGTAAAGCAGATAGTTATATGCACTGGTTCATGCCTTACCGCTGAGTTCATTTTTGTGCGGCTGAGGGGAAAATCCATAACCATTAATGATTTTTCAGCGACTGTTACAGGCATTATCCTGGCATTTTCCCTTCCACCATCCATGCCCTGGTTTGCTGGCGTAATAGCGGGGTTTGCCGCCATTGGGCTGGGTAAGATTATTTATGGCGGTCTGGGTATGAACATCTTTAACCCGGCAATGGTTGGGAGGGCATTTGTAATTATGGCCTTTACCGGGATACTGGGTGCAGACGCCTACTCAAATCTATCCGGTGTGGCGGATGCAGTATCAGGCGCAACACCCCTTGCAGCATTGAAATACAGCAATATTCATACTGCGCTCCCAAATATGCTTATTGGTAACACGCCCGGCTCCATTGGAGAGACAAGCGTCCTGGCCAGCGTTACAGGAGGGTTGTATCTCATCTTGAGAAAGGCCGCATCATTGGAGATACCTTTAACTATTATTGCAGTAATTGCCCTTATATCCGGTATTGTTGATATTACCTACGGCCATGCAGGTCTCTTTTTTTATCACAATCTACTGGGCGGTGCGACCATGTTCGGGGCATTCTTTATTGCCACCGATCCTGTTACCTCGCCACTCACCTTCAAAGGTAAGCTCTGTTTTGGTATTGGCGTAGGATTTCTAACCATGATTATGAGGATGTACAGCGGTTATCCTGAAGGTTTTATGTTCGCAATCCTGTTGATGAACGCAATTACTCCCCTGATAAATCGCTGGTTTATACCAACACCATTCGGGGGGAAATAATATGGGCTCATTTAAAAACAATAACCTTTTGCAGGCATGGCTTGTTTTGCTGCTTTCAATATTTTTCAGTGTAACACTTGCGGCTGTCCACATCAGGCTCAGCCCTGTAATCGAAGAAAACAAGACCAGAGAGACAATGGAGAGGATACCGGCGTTAATTACCGGAGAAAGCAATACAGACTCCTCTTCTAGGCCCTTTACAATAAAGCAGAGAAGCATCCTGGCAGAAAAAAAGGGTATTGTAAAATCATATACGGTTTATGATGCCATTGATAATACAGGAAATGTGGCAGGCCATGTGGTAAAGGCATCAGGCCAGGGGTATGCTGATAAAATCGAGTTATTGATAGGGCTTGATGCAACTGCAAAAACAATCACCGGTCTTTTTATTCTCGACCAGAAGGAGACCCCTGGGCTGGGCAACAAGATTATTGAAGATGCATGGAGAAATCAGTTTAACGGCAAATCCTCCTATTCTCCTCTGGTTGCGATTAAAGGAAAATCGGTAAACGAGAATGAAATCGACGCTGTTTCAGGCGCAACCATTTCATCAAGAAGCGTAACTGACATCATTAACAGCGCCATAGGCGATGTAAAAAAGGATATAACGCTTACACCTGAATCAAATAACATGGAGAACAGATAATGGCCGATCAACCTACTGCCATTGAGAGATTTATCAACGGGATACTGCCTGAAAATCCGGTTTACAGACAACTGCTGGGACTCTGCCCTACCCTTGCGGTAACCAACGGAATGAAGCCTGCTATCACAATGGCCTGTTCTGTGGCCTTTGTTCTTCTGGGGGCAAATGTTGTTACAAGCCTCATAAGAAACCTGCTCAAGCCTCATCTTCGTATTGTGATCTTCACACTTACAATAGCCACCTTTGTTACAATAGCCGACAGATTTCTTGCTGCCTATTTTTTCCAGATGAGCAAGACTCTGGGGCCATATATACCGCTTATAATAGTCAACTGCATAATAATATGCCGTTGCGAGGTGTGCGCATCAAAACAACCGGTATTTGTTGCAGCATCAGACGCCATAGGGCAGTCAATTGGCTACGGCCTTGCCATTCTCAGTATTGCAGCAATAAGGGAGATACTTGGAACAGGAAGTCTCTTTGGTATTGCAGTTCTTCCTGCCTCATGGCCTGACTGGGTAATAATGGTTTTACCACCTGGCGCATTCATTACACTTGGGCTGATGCTGGGGCTTGTAAACTGGATCGACATGAAAAAATCCGGGAAATAAAATAGTGAAAGATATTTAAAATTATAATAGACAGGTGTTTGAATGAATTATCTTTTTGACATATTGATGATTGCATTGACTGCGGCGCTCATTAATAATTTTGTTCTCTATTACTTTGTGGGGATATGCCCTTTTATAGGTGTATCACGGAATGTCAGCATGGCATTCGGCATGGGATGCGCGGTTACATTTGTCATAACAATTGCATCCATGATCTGCTGGGTTATAACCAGGCTGGTGTTGATTCCTGGCGCGCCACTTTCTTCATTTATTGCAGGGCTGTTTGTCCCTGAGTCAGTGGCAAAGGGAATTGACCTTACCATCCTCTGTTATATAGTCTATATCTTTTCTATTGCCGGCGCAGTGCAGTTTGTTGAGATGTATGTGAAAAGGTTTTATCCGCCGCTGTATAAATCATTTGGGGTCTTTCTGCCCCTGATAACCACAAATTGCGCTATCCTTTTTGCCTGCCTTACAATAATGAGCAACATTGTCGGTGTTGATAACCCTGATGATGTATGGGACCTCGGCAGGTCTTTAACACTGGCTGTTTTTGGCGGAGTGGGATTTACCATTGCCATATCCATAATGGCCGGGATCAGGGAAGAGCTTGAACTGTGCAATATCCCCAAACCGTTTAAGGGGGCTGCGATTACCCTGGTAACAGGCGGGATACTTGCTATTGCCTTTATGGGGTTTACAGGCGTGGATTCAGGTATAAGAAAGGCATTTATCTCTTCTCCTCAGGAATTGATTCAAAACAGCAATGATCAGACCGTGTATAATATTGAAACATCATTAAAAACAGCATCTATTGAATCAAATAAAACAGAGAGATACAGGAGCACTAAAAGATGACATTTATTACCATTGCTATTTCCGCCTGTACCCTCTTTTTACTCGCTGTTGCAATTTCCTGGATACTTGGGTGGGCAAATATAAAATTCAAAGTTGTAGTTAACCCAAAGATAGAGGAGGTACTTAATGCACTTCCCGGCGCCAACTGTGGCGGGTGCGGCTATGTCGGGTGCAGTGACTATGCTGCCGCTGTTGTTGATAATAATGTACCTGTAAACAGATGCACTGTTGGCGGTGAATCATGCGCTAATGTTGTTGCCCGGATAATGGGGGTTGATGCCGGACAGATGCTAAAATCATATGCCATTGTGCACTGCGGGTCAAAACTTTATGAACGCCTTCTGTGTAATGACTACCATGGTGAAAAAAGCTGTATAGGAGCCAGTCAGGTTGCAGGGATACAGGGATGCACATATGGCTGCCTCGGGCTTGGGGATTGTATAGAGGCATGCAAATATGATGCAATACATGTTACAGATGGCCTTGCCACTGTGGATTATGATAAATGCATTGGCTGCGGCGCATGTGCCCGTGTATGTCCGAGGGGCATTATTACCATTGTGCCATTTAATGAAAACAGCATACCTGTGGTTGCATGCTCTAATAAAGACACAGGCAAGGAATCAAGAGAGGTATGTCAAAAGGCATGTATTGGCTGCAAGGCATGTTCAAAAATCTCTGACATATTCATAGTAGAAGGCACTCTTTCAAGGGCTGATTACAGCTCCTGCAACGCTTCAAAATATGAAGAGACATCTCAGGCAAAAGAAAAATGTCCCACAAAGTGTATAAGGTTTATTGGAAGGATGTAAAAAATAAATTCAGGTCATTTCACGGCTGGACCGTGGGAGCCAGTAAATATAAGTTCAAAATCACCTGTCACCATATCAAGTGAATCATAAATCCTGTGCCCAAGTGTCTTTAACTCATCGGAAGGGGCTACAAGGTCAGGCACCTGTATAACATCCATACCTGCTGCATGGGCTGATTTCACTCCATTTTCAGAATCTTCAAACACAATGCATTCTTTTGGGGCAACATCGAGTTTATAAGCCGCCTTCAGATAGATTTCAGGGTCAGGCTTGCCATTGGTCACATGATCCCCGCCAACAACAAATTTAAAGTAGTCAATAATATGTGTGGATTCCAGGGTCTTTACAGCATCGTGATATCCTGTCGATGTGGCAATAGCCATTGGCATGGGTACAGAGCTGATCTTTTCAAGCAGATTAACTGCACCCTCCTTTAATGGTATAAAATTGGTTGAGAGATATTCTTCAACATTTCTGAGCCATACCTCCCTGAACCTGTCATGGTTGTACCCCCTGCCAAATCCCTCTGTAAGTATACCCTTTGTCTTAACGGAGTTTGTCCCGATAATACTTATAAAGAGGGACATATCAAATTTTTGATCAAGCTCTGCACAGGTATTTATAAATGCATCCAGAAATATCCTTTCCGTGTCGAGCAGGAGCCCGTCCATATCAAAAATTACAGCCTTATATTTCATAATGTTGTTCACAAATCCCCTTGACATATTGAGTATGGATTGTTTATTATCCCATTCACCTTCAGGCGCGTAGCTCAGGGGGAGAGCACTACCTCGACACGGTAGGGGTCATGGGTTCAAATCCCTTCGCGCCTACCACCATAAATATTAAAAGCCGCATAAATATATGCGGCTTTTTAAATTATTTCAACCTGTTCTAAAGTGTATTTGGGGAATTTATCAGCTCAACTGCCCGAAAACTTTTTGCCAGCTTCCGCATTTACACCCCTGGAATACTACTCTTTATCGCTTTTACTCGTCCATTCTCTGAACTTCTGTTTTTCCTCCGCGCTCATGTTGTTCCATTCCAACCATTTTCTGAATTCTTCCTTTTCTTCCTCACTCAGATTATACCATTCGTCTTTTAGCGCTGTATCTTCTTTCATGGCAGAGGATTTCTCTATTTGTATCTTATGGTCAGGTTGGCTTATTTTGTATTCTTTGTAGGAAGATTGTCCAATCTGCGTTATCCGAATATCTGGATTTTCAGCGAACTTCTTAGCTTCCATAATGTCATCAAGCTCGGGATGGATCAATGTATAAAGACCACCCCTTTCCGCGATGAACTTCAGTGCAATATTTTCAGACTTGATTTCTTCATTTTTTTTCTTGTCGTAGGGCCAAAACTTAATATAGCGAACCACGATTTCACGCTCACCCGGAGCCACATGAATCTCCTCTATTGTGCTGAGTATATAATCAGCAACAGATTTGACACGGTGGTCATCAACACTTACAACCTCGATGTCTGCGGGAACCCTTATGCGTGCTGCCTCCGCAGGTGATACCTCTGATGCATCATAGAACCTGATGGGTTGGCGTTTCATGCATGATAAAAAAGATAAAAATATTCCAATTGAAATCAGGACTGCAAATAATGATCTGTATTTCATATCAACCCTCACCATAAAAACCTTGGAGAAAATAGTGTGATGTGCCTTCTGGCACCTTAGATAAAAGCTATAATAGCTATCTTTTTTATGAGCGAATATAGGGAGATAAGCTCCCTATGTCAAGACAATTATAACTGTATGTTACAATGAAAAAGACATGCATAGTCCCTAAAACAATAATACTGTATGCCGAAAAAACAAGGCATGTTTATCCGCCGGTATTTTGGTTGGCATTGTCTCTACAGCATACGAAAACATTTGGGTCAAGCACCACAGCAGGGAATGGTCGCGGCCGTCCCCTGCTGTTGGCACAAAATCTATCTCACACTCTGGATCTCTTCAGACATACCCTGCTGATATGTGCTCCAGCCTGAATTCATGCCGTATGGACATTGCAGAAATGCGGCCTCTATGCGCCTTATCTGCCCTTTTTCTATCTTGAAAAGCTCTGAAATCTGCCATGTCCAGTTTATTGATAAATGGTCAAAAAAACCAAATGCAAAAACAATCCCTCGTTCCTGGTCAACTGCCACAAACCTTCGGTCACGGATGCGTGTAACAATACCCTTTAACCCTTCTTCAAACTGTTGTTTGCATGTCATGCGTGTCTTTGCACCTGTTGTTGGATCGGTTTGCAGCAACACATCCATACCATTTTCAAAACGGACACAGTCATCGGTAAAGGGATAATAACCTTTCCCATCGTTTCTCTGAAGGCCTTCAAAATAATAGTCAGCCACCTTTACAAGTTCTTCACGTGACATACGCTCTTTTTCAGGTATGGCCTGCATATATATTGGGTGCGGCGCACCCATCTTATCTATTGCCTCACCTGTTGGAAGGAATCTGGGTGCCCCACCAGCCTGCTCTTCAGGAAACAGTTTTCTTTCAGGCCGCATCACAAGTTGCTCAGCCTCGGATATCTTCCCATTGTCATCTATTTTTAATCGTATGGAAACCGCTACTATCTTCTCATTGGCAGGTTGACCACCCTGAGCAGGCATATCCGCTTCCTTTACTGTCCCGATATATGCGATCTGCCTCGTCTCTATATCAGGCACATAAAATTTGTAATTTGCCCTTCCTGACATACTGTACCACAGACCTTCACCGCCAAGAGGCAGCTGAACGCCATTTTCAGTAAATTTGCAGTCTCTTGCAAACAGATCAAGGCTCGGATTGTTATCCTTCATGGCATCAAGATATTTATCTATATAGCCCTCAAGACATGCGCGGTCACAGGTTTTGCCTGCACCAAAAGCATAAACTCCGGGTAATAAAAACAAGATTACAGTAAAAACCATAAATCCTTTTCTCATAAATCCCCTCCTTTTATTAATTGTTTATTTATCGAAAAGCATCATATATCTTCTGCGTAAAGGCATGATTAAAACCGTGTGATGTCATATTTGCTGTTATTCTACCCTGAACCGGGTATCCTAGAAGATAAAGGTCACCGATGATATCCAGAATCTTGTGCCTGACAAACTCATCAGGGTATCTAAGGGTTGTGTTAATAACCTCTCCATCATAAATGATAATGTGCGAGTCAAGGTATCCTCCGCCAACCTTCCCCATCTTCTGGGCCATACCAATATTTTCAAATGTGTTAAAGGATCGGGCCGGGGCTATTTCTTGAGCAAAAGACTGTTTTTTCTTATTAAATGTAAATATCTGTTCAAATATAGGGGCCGCATAATTGATTCGCATGGAAACCTCAAACCCGTTATAGGGTTCGGCACATATATATTTTTCAGTTTCCTTTTCCATGCCTATGACAAATCTTTCATTAATAACTATCTTTTTGGATAATGCACCCTGGTTTACTGTCCCTGTTTCCTCTACCAGTTTGCAGAAATCCTCGGCAGACCCGTCAACATTGGGGATCTCTTCATCCACCTTGATAAGGGCATTATTAATCTCAAACATATGAAGGGTTGCCATAAGGTGTTCAACAGTGCGGATGTGGCTCCCGTTTGACACAAGAACAGTTGAGTTTGCCGGAAAGTTTAATGATTCACGACCAGCAGGATAATTTTCAAGCGATGTTAAATGGGCTGGAATGCGCTGACCATCAAGTGTTTCAAATATTATTCCCTGGTTCTCACCAAGGGGGGAAAGAATAATTCCTGTGTTCCTGCCGCTCATAAGCCCTGTGCCGTTTAAAACAATGTTACTCTTAAGGGTCTTCTGTGGCGTATCAGAATCTATCAATGAGGCGACCCCGGCATTTATCTTTTTATGGCTGATATTTTCCCTGCTGCCGGGGAGATGTATCTCAACATCTTTTTCACCGTGTGTCTTGAGGGCGTTACTTACCTTTTCTAGTAGTACATCCATATTAAGGGGTTTTTCAAGAAAGTCTGATGCGCCTTTTTTGATTGCGGTAACCGCAGATGTTATACCCGCATGACCGCTCATCATTATTACCGCTGTATCAGGGTAATACTGCCTGAGTTTAGTCAGCACCTCAAGGCCGTCAATATCGGGCAGCCATATATCTAGAAGCACAAGGGCGGGAGGCAACTCTGCTGCCTTTTCAAAAAGAGTCTTTGCATCAGGGCAGGTGACTATATCATAGCCTTCATCTGAAAAGATCCCCTTGAGAGAATCACAGATGGATTGCTCGTCATCAACTACATATATAGGATATTTATTTGACATTAATTTTCCTTACCTGTATACGTCATTCCCGCGAAGGCGCATTGGCGTCAAGCTAAGCGACAAATATGGTTTAAATGTTTGTAATAGTTGATTCTTCCTTTTCGTTTTTCATAGCAACAATGGCGTAGTATTACATGTTCAAGTAATAGTTCAGTCTGGTTAC
>JAAZBV010000010.1 GCA_012513605.1 Desulfatiglans sp.
GCTGAAAATACAGGTGCCACGAAAACTGATAATAATAAAATCAATGGTATTAATGTTCGCATAATCATAATTATAACCAATACTCTTCTGTCGATTAAATATTATTTATAATCAAATATAAAATTTGGTTTGTGACCATAAGACAAGAATTAAAGTCTGAATAAGGTATTCAGCATTCAACTATCAGCTGTCGGCTAACTTAATGGTTTGAAAGCCTATTGCTGAAAGCTGAACACTTAAATCTAAAAACGAAAGTTTTTAGATTTAAATTAATCGGTTACTTCTATTTTAAAGTACTCATCAATCTTGGACTTGCAGTCAGGCTTGGCCTTAACTATAAACTGGATAGTCTGGCCTGCATTCGCAGAGGCATCGATTTCATAGTTCCCATCCATACCAACGACGCTGCTCACCTCACCATCCTTAAGTTTAAAATCCTTTTTAGGGTCTGCCTTCTCCCCGTAAAAAGGGCCATTACAGTAGGTAGAAGAGCGGTATTTAACCTTAAAGGTATATGTGTGCTTTCCTGGCAAAACATACATGGTTGCTGCAGATCGTACCTTCTGACCATCAATCATAACGATCTTTTCCATTTCCGGAATGATAACCTTCACCAATTGAGTAACAGGAGTCGTCTGAATGGTGTCTGGATAGTAACTGACAGCATAATTAGTACTAGTGGTGACACAACCTCCAATCAATACCAAAAAAAACAAAGCTGAAAAATAGAAACTGATGATTTTAATTTTTTTTCCCATGTGTTTTGTCTCCTTTTTTGTACCTGAAATGATGTTTTTAATATTTTTTAGGCTTGATATGGAAAAAATGCAAGGGAAAAAAGTAGATTTAATTTGACCCATAAAACTATTTTTTCTATACTCACAGGCTGAAAATAGTCCCATAATTATTTCTTAATTTTATCAAGGAGATAGGCAATGATTAACAAGCAGATGGTTCAGTTCCCATTGACATACAATGACAGGATCGGCGGTGTTATTGTCGGTTGGGGCGCTCATGAGATGGTTGCAGACGAGGCTAAAAAGGCAGGGATAAAAAATGCCCTGATTACCACCACAGGCTTAAAAGGCACAGGGATTGTCGATGAAATTGTAGGCATACTCAGGCATCATGGCATATCAACAACCGTTTATGACAAGGTATCATCAAACCCGAGAGATACCGAGGTCTATGAGGCAGCAGAGGTATTCAAGAATGCCGGTTGTGACGGTGTTGTATCTGTCGGTGGAGGCAGCTCACATGACACAGGAAAAGGCGTAAGGGCACTGGCAACAAATCCCGGCGCAAACCTGTGCGATATGGCTGCAAGGGTCGATCCTCCCTGGATGGAGGTCATTGGCAGGTTCAAGCCCAATAAGATTCCGCAGATCAGCGTTAATACAACTGCTGGGACAGGCGCTGAATCTACAATGGGAGGGGCTATTATAGATACCAAAAACAGGGCAAAGATGTTCTGCGTGGTACCCAACCTTGCACCAAGCTGCGCCCTGAATGACCCTGCTCTGATCCGCCTGATGCCTGCAAACCTTATTGCATGGACAGGCTTTGATGCCTTCTCCCATGCCTTTGAATCATATGTATGCAAGCTTTCATCTCCCCTTAACCAGGGTGCAATGATACACGTGATTAAACTTATTGCAGAAAACCTGAGGGAATTTACATATAACAAAATGAACTATAAGGCATGCGAAAACATCTGCTGGGCATCATGTTCTGCCGGTGTTGCACTGGGGTTTGGAGGTGGCGTCGGTATTGTGCATGGCCTGGGCCATGGCCTCTCTGTACTCTATGATATTCATCATGGCTTAGCAAATGCAGTGGTAACCCTTGGTATTGAAAGATACAATCAGAAATGTGTGCCTGAAAAATTCGCCGAGATGGCAAGGGCTATGGGTGTAGATACAACAGGCATGACCAAGATGGAGGCATCTGATATGTGGTTCTGTGAAACAGAAAGATTGCTTAATGACCTGGGCATCAAATCAGGAGGTCTTAAAGAACAGTTCGGGATAAAAAAAGAGGATATCCCCCATATCGTTAAGAACCAGTATGAGAATGACTTTGCACGCCAGGGAAACCCCAGGGATTTTGATTTTAATGAGAGCGTACAGCTTCTTGAAGAACAGCTATAACATAATAATTATATTTTTCACCTCTGTTTAAAAAAATAAACAGAGGTGAAAAATCACTCAAAAGCAAAATATCAGGAGAATCGAAAATGAGCGATCATGTAAAGGTCTATTTAAAAGGGAAACCCGGTCATGAAGATCTTCATTTTAAGGAGGAGGACGCAAAACTTATCCGCAAACTCAGAGAAAAAAACAAGGAGGAAGCAGACAGGGAGTACCGAAAAACCCATGCTGAACACTGTTTTCGATGTGGGACAAAAAGCCTGGTAGAGGTCGACAGGGGCGAAATAAAAATCGATATATGTGTCAATGAAAACTGTGGCGCTATTCATCTTGACCCTGGAGAGCTTGAGATCATACTGAAAAACGAAAAAACGGTTTTGGGAATGAGAAAATCCTTTTTATCGATTTTTAAAAAATAACAGGGTTTCAGATTATTCAACTGGATTCCATTTTTTATTGTATTATCACCTTTCCTGATATTTTTACTGGATCGAATCCAACCCGGGTCTAAATATGATAAACCGGGTTTTAACTCCCCTTTTTTAATAAGCGCCAAAATAATAACCTTATGCCATTATTACCAACATAAAAATTGTTATTTAAAAATGGTATCTCCAACTAATAATTAATAAAAATTAGTTTTAATACGATAAAAATCGGTAAAAAGTAGTATCAACTTCAATCTGCATCAGGTAGCATATTAATCACCCAATTTTTTTAACATCCCTTGTTATTTGGTAAAGATTTTGCATAAGTATCTTATTTTCCTTGGTCAATTTACAGTTTTATATTAATAAATTTTAAAACAGCTGTTTTCAGGTAAAATCAGGGCACTTTAAAAACAGCAGATTGGAGAGGGAAATTATGAAAAAAAGACTATTTTTATACCTCGTTTGTGTATTACTGGCTACCTCAAATATATACGGTGGTGAGGTGATCACGTTAAGGGCAGATATCTGGGAACCATATAATGCAGAGCCGGAATCAGCAAAACCCGGATACATGATAGAGGTGGTCAAAACCATTTTTACAAAGGCTGGGTTTACTGTAGATTATCAGTGCAAGGGCTGGACATGGGAAAGGAGTATAGAAGAGGCAAGACAGGGGAGGATAGATGGAATTGTCGGCGCTGCCGTGGATGACGCCCCTGATTTTATTTTCCCAGAAGAGACATTTATCAATCAGCAGATGACCTTTTTTGTTAAAAAGGAAAATGCCTGGCGCTATAAGGATATAACCTCACTTGATAATATCAGATTCGGTGTAATAAGTGGCTACGCCTATGATGATGAGATTGACTCATATATAGAAAAAAACAGCGGCAAAGAAAATGTTCATACAATAAAAAATGCCAATGCCCTTGAACTCAATATCAAAAAACTTGAAGCAGGACGTATTGATGCAACAATTGAAGATGCCTCAGTATTTGAAATGAAGGCCGCATCACTGGGTATGAACGGGAAATTTGAAGAGGCTGGCGTTGTGGGCGAACCTGATAACATCACCATTGCCTTTTCACCTGTAAAAGAAACATCAAAGAAATATGCAGAGATACTCTCAAAAGGGTTGAAAGAGATGAGAGCATCCGGAGAATTGAAAAAGATACTGGAAAAATACGGGCTTAAAGAATAGAGAACGGGGTATGAAATTGTCTAAAAGCAGAGCTCTTTTAACAAATATACAGGGTATACAGTTCAAGGTCATAAGCATCATTGTTATTGTGGTGATGATAAATCTGCTAATCTATGCAGTCTATGACTATATTAACACCAATAACAGACTGAACCAGGAGATGTCTACCCTTGAAGAGAGCATTGCATCAAGGCTATCTGTAATATTAGCCGATCCGATCTGGAATATGGATAATGGCAGTGCAAAGGCTATTCTTGAGGCGGAGATGGCAGATAAAAGGGTCTGCTGCCTGACAATTTTTGAAGGAACTACAAAAAAGATCTTTGAAGCACTCCAAAAAGATGAATCGGGAAAACCGGTTGAGGTTAAGGAACTCCTGAATAACGCAGATCGGGTTAAAGAGATAGGTATAACTTATGAAAACAAGAAGATTGCCACACTCCAGATCGGGCTTACAAAAGAGTATTTAAACCATGAATTGAGCACCCTTATTTACAGTAGTATACTGGGCGTTTCTGCTGTTACACTTATTATCTCCTATATATTGTTAGTTTTTTTGCGAATCATAATTATAAAACCTCTGAGTTTGATTATGAAAAACCTGCAGCAGATGTCATCAGGAGATTACAGATCTGACGTGAAAATCGATAAAAAAGATGAAATAGGCATAATGGCAGAGGAAGTAAACAATGTGCGTAAGACTGTTGGCGAGATGATCACAGATATTGGCCAGGGCGTAAAAACCCTTGTATCTTCTTCAGGGGTTCTCTCGAATGTCTCATCTCAACTTTCAGATGGGACACAGCAGATTTCATCACGGGCATCAGAGGTTGCTGCGGCAGCAGAGCAGATGAGCGGTAATATAGGTATTCTTGCAGCCGCAAGTAAAGAGATCGCCTCAAACATGGACAGGGTTGCTATCGGCACCGAAGAGATACCGACAACCATCACCGAGATATCAAAGAATTGCGAGAAAGCCCAGTCTATAACACTGGATGCCGTTACAAAGGCAAAGGAGGCGTCATCGAAAATAGAGAGATTCGGTACAGCAGCGATAGACATAGGAAAGGCGACCGAGGCCATTGATGATATCTCGGATCAGACCAATCTTCTGGCCCTGAACGCAACCATAGAGGCTGCCCGTGCAGGTGAGGCAGGAAAAGGGTTTGCGGTTGTGGCTAATGAGATCAAAGAACTAGCCAAGCAGACAGCTCAGGCCACAAAAGACATCAAAGAAAAGGTGGCAGGGATACAATCATCATCATCTGATGCAACAATACAGATAAATGAAATTTCAATGGTTATCGATAATGTAAGCAGGATTGTTACAGAGATATCGATAGCAATAGAAGAACAATCAGAGACGACAAAGAAGATTGCAGAGAATGTCTCTCAGGCAGCAGCAGGTATCCAGGAGGTACACAGGAATGTATCTGAAAGTTCAAATGTAACAAAGGAGATTACAGGCGATATTTTAGATATTAACAGCCGTGTTTCCGAGATCTCTGACGGTAGTTCAGAGGTAAAAAACCATGTTGCAGAACTGGAAAAACTGGCATCCAGACTTCATGAAATGGTGGGAAGTTTCATGGTCTGATTTCTTTACCAAGATTCCAGGAAATTTTTATCAGAACCCCCTCTCCTCCCTTACTTTCTCATATGCCTCCTGAATCTCCTGAAATTTTTTTGTAGCCTCTTCAACAAATTCGGGAGGCATACCCTTTGAAATAATCATATCAGGATGGTACTCCTTAACCAGCTTCCTGTAATTTGCCTTTATTTCATCATCAGGGTTTTCCTTGGTGCAGTTTAATATTCTGTAATACATATCGCTCTGCCTGAAGTGGACAGACTTAAGATTATTAAACTGGGCATCGCTGATCCTGAATGTTTGCTTCAACCTGGATAATGCGGCCTCTTCTGATTCATGAAGTATACCATCAGCAGATGCTAGTTTAAAAAGAAGATCCATAAAAGAGACAAGCACTGTCGGCTGGACCTGATTCATCTGGTATAACTGTGAGGCAAAATCATCTATGGTGTAGGGTGATTTTTTTGCTTCGTTGAAAATATTACGCGCAAACTGTTTCTCATCTTCCGGAATCCTCAGGGTGGAAAGAAACCGATCAACAACATTAATTTCCTCCCTGGTTACAATACCATCTGCCTTGGCCATCTTGGAAAGGATAGAAAAGAGGCATACAAAATAGGCTGCCTGTGCCTGATCAGCCTGCCCAAAGGGGAGTGTCTCCGGTTCAGCCCGATATTCCCTGTCAAAAAGGTGATGTCCAAGCACAGCCCCTGCTATAGCCCCAAGAGGTCCTCCCATAAAAAGCCCGAGTGTCCCAAGGGTAAGTTTGCCAAACCATCCCATTATTTATTCCTTTTCTTTAAGCAAAAGCCATAAGAATTCATTGGTGAAAATACAATATTTTTTTCACCACGGAGAGCACGGAGAACACAGAGTAAAACTAAAAGATAAATCTCCGTGACCTCTGTGTTCTCCGTGGTTAACAATAACAAGTTATTATTTAGATCATTGCATTAATACCATAGATAACCAGGCCATAAAGATAAAAAAATAGCGGCCAATAAACAGACCGCTATTTTTATCCAATTAGAAAAATTTTATTTCTTTCTGTTTTCAGGCCTGAGTTTTCTGACAGCAGCTCCCGCCTGCCACATCTCGGAATTCTTGATCCTGTCAAGTTCTACACGAAGCTTTTCCTTGTAATCCGGTGCGCTGTTAGCCTTCATGACTATCTCTGTCTCCTTGCCCGTCTTAACACTATCATACAGGGCATCAAATACAGGGGCTACTGCATCACGGAAACGATCCTTCCAGTCAAGCGCCCCCCTCTGTGCTGTGGCGCTGCAGTTTGCATACATCCAGTCCATACCGTTTTCATCAACAAGGCGGATCAGGCTCTGGGTAAGCTCTTCTACTGTTTCATTAAATGCTTCGCTCGGACTGTGGCCATTTTTCCTTAACACATTATACTGTGCCTCCATTGTGCCGGCAAGACATCCCATAAGAACGCCTCTCTCACCAACAAGGTCACTGTGTACCTCCTTCTCAAAGGTTGTGGGGAAGAGATAACCTGAACCTATTGCAATGCCAACCGCCTTTGTCCTCTCCTCTGCCCTGCCTGTGTAATCCTGAAACACGGCATAACTTGAGTTGATGCCTGCGCCTGACAGGAAATTTCTTCTGACCGATGTGCCTGAGCCCTTTGGTGCAACAAGAATAACATCAACATCAGCAGGGGGAATAACCTCCGTCTGCTCCTTGTACACTATTGAAAACCCGTGTGAAAAATAGAGTGCATCACCCGGATTAAGACATTTTTTAATAGTAGGATAAATAGTCTTCTGGGCCGCATCTGTTACGAGCATCTGGATAATTGTCCCGCGTTTTGCTGCCTCCTCAATCTCAAAGAGTGTTTTCCCGGGAACCCATCCATCTGCAACCGCCCTGTCCCAGTCAGCCATATACTCTTTTGACTGGCCAATAATAACATTAAAACCGTTGTCCTTCATATTAAGGGACTGGCCTGGGCCCTGAACCCCATAACCTATAACCGCTATTACCTCATCCTTGAGTATCTCTCTTGCCTTTGCCAGAGAAAACTCATCAACTGTGGTGACCTCTTCTTCAACTCCTCCAAAATTAATCCTTGCCATTTATTATCCTCCTTAAGTGTATTTAATTATAATATTGTAATTATTAATAATATATATTTAGATTAAGTATAAATATAAATATAACAAATGATGTATGTCTCACATATACCTATTTTTTCTCTCTTGCAAGCGCTATTGCTCCTGTACGGGCGATTTCCTTGATTCCAAATGGGCGTAAAAGATCGAGCATTGCGGTAATCTTGTCTTCGCTGCCTGTCACCTCAATGGTATAGCATTCAGGGCTTACATCAATAATCCTTGACCTGAAGATATCCACCAGCCGCAGTATTTCCGCCTTGCTCTCCTGTTTTGCCTTGATCTTGATCAGCACCAGCTCCCTCTGCACAAAGGGGGTGCCTGTAAACTCAAGCACCTTCACAACAGAGATAAGCTTGTTAAGCTGTTTCTTGATCTGCTCAAGGATAAACATGTCCCCTGTGGTAACAAGCGTAACACGGGAGATGTTCTCTTCGTTTGTCTCTGCCACACAGAGGCTTTCTATATTAAACCCCCTTCCGCTGAAGAGACCGGATATCCTTGAAAGGACTCCCAGTTCATTCTCAACAAGCAATGAGAGGATATGCTTTTTATTCTCTGTTTCATTATTCATGGACTTCACTCCTGTTAAAAAAGCATCAAATTTCCATAAACCGTTTTTACCTATACAAGCAGCATCTCTGTGATATCTGCCCCTGAGGGTACCATCGGGTAAACGCCCTCTTCACGCTCAACAACAAAATCCATTATCACAGGCTTATCCGATGCAAATGCCTTTTTGAGCACAGGCACAACCTCCTCAGGTTTTGTTGCCCTTAACCCCACAGCCCCGAATGCTTCAGCCAATTTAACAAAATCCGGTGTATGAGACATCTCTGTACAGGAATAGCATTTTTTATAGAAAAGCTCCTGCCACTGACGCACCATTCCAAGATAACCATTGTTGAGGATAGCGATCTTCACAGGCAGATTGAACTGCATTGCAGTGGCCATCTCCTGTATATTCATCTGGATGCTGCCATCTCCGGCAATATCGATAACAAGCTTGTCAGGGCATGCAACCTGTGCACCTATGGCGGCAGGAAGACCAAACCCCATAACACCAAGGCCGCCTGAAGTTATAAAACAATTGGGTTTATCAAAGTTATAAAATTGTGCGGCCCACATCTGGTTCTGACCAACCTCAGTTGTTATTATTGCATCCCCCTTTGTTATCTCAAATATCTTTTCCACTACGAACTGAGGCTTTATTATATCTCCCTGTTCATAAGCAAGGGGTTTAGTGGATTTCCACATCTCTATCTGATCAAGCCAGGATTTCCTTGATGCCTTTATTCCTTTAAAATCTTCCTCGCCAAGAAGCCCGTTCAGCCTTTCAAGGGATATTTTGCAGTCACCCACTATGGGTGTGTGAACAGCAATATTCTTGCTTATGGATGTGGGATCAATATCAATGTGCACTATCTTTGCCTTTGAAGCAAAGGTAGAGGTCTTCCCTGTAACCCTGTCGTCAAACCTTACACCGATAGAAATAAGGAGGTCGCACTCCGCAGTTGACATATTGGCCCTGTAGGTACCGTGCATTCCAAGCATTCCAAGCCATAAAGGGTCTGATGCCGGATATGCACCAAGCCCCATAAGGGTCGTTGTTACCGGGGCCTGAATCTTTCGTGCAAACTTTATCAGCTCCTTTGATGCCCTGGAAAGAATAATTCCGCCGCCGCCAAAAATAAGCGGTCTTTTAGCGTTTTTAATCATCTCAACAACCCTGCCAAGCTGTTTCATGTTGGGCTCATAGGTCGGGTTGTATGACCTCATTTTAATGGCCTTCAAGGGTTTGTATTCTGCAAAAGCCTGCACAACATCCTTTGGGATATCCACAAGAACAGGACCAGGCCTACCTGTTGTTGCTATATAAAAAGCCTCCTTTATGGTCTTTGCCAGATCCTTTATATCCTTTACAAGATAGTTATGCTTTGTGCATGGCCTTGTTATGCCAACTATGTCTACCTCCTGAAAGGCATCATTACCTATCAGACTGGTATTTACCTGGCCTGTAAGAATAACCATCGGGATAGAATCACAATAGGCGGACGCAATGCCCGTTACAGTATTAGTAGCCCCCGGGCCGGATGTAACAAGACAGACCCCTGGTTTACTGACTGCCCTTGCATAGCCATCAGCAGCATGAACGGCTGCCTGCTCGTGACGCACAAGAATATGTTTTATCTTTTCACTCTTTATCAGCTCATCATAGATATCTATAACAGCCCCACCCGGGAATCCGAAGATTATTTCCACACCCTCGTCTTCGAGGGCCTTTATTAATATCTCTGCACCTTTAATCTTGATGATAACCACCCCCTTTTTCAATTATCAGTTAACAATGATCAATTATCATTGTTCGCTGTTCATTGATCATTGTTTTTTAACATACTCAACCAGGCCGCCAGCATCTATTATTGCCCGCATAAAATCGGGTATGGGGCTTGCCTGGTATTTAACACCTTTATTCACATTTGTTATTTCCCCCGAAATGAGATCAACGCTGACAGTATCGCCATCCATAATTGCCTCCACTGCCTCTTTAGACTCAAGTATGGGGAGACCTATGTTAAAGGCATTTCTGTAAAAGATCCTTGCAAAACTTTTTGCAACAATAACACCTATCCCTGCTGCCTTGATAGCAAGAGGGGCATGCTCCCTTGATGATCCGCATCCGAAATTGCTGCCACCTACTATAACATCTCCCTTTACAACGCTACAGCCGAACTCCGGCCTTAGATCCGCAAAACAGTTCTTTGCAAGTATATCCTTGTCAGATACGTTCAGAAACCGGGCAGGGATAATCACATCAGTATCTATGTTGTCACCAAACTTCCAGACCTTTCCTTTTATATTCATAATATTCTCCTTTCCGGTTATATCTCTTCAGGTGAGCCTATACGGCCCAGAATAGCTGATGCAGCCGCAACCGCAGGCCCCACCAGGTATACTTCACTGCCTATATCACCCATCCTGCCTAAAAAATTCCTGTTACTTGTAGATGCACATTTTTCACCTTTTGTTAATATCCCCATATGCCCTCCAAGGCAGGGACCGCATGTGGGAGGGCCGATTGTTGCCCCCGCGTCCAGAAATGTCTCAATTATGCCCTGCTGTATGGCCTGTTTATAGATCAGCTGAGAGCCCGGGATTACAATAAGCCTCAGTCCATCCGCTTTTTTTCTACCTTTTAATATTTCAGCAGCCTGAGCCAAATCTTCAAGCCTGCCGTTGGTACATGAACCTATAAATACCTGATCAAGCTTTACACTGCCTGATTCTGAAACAGGCCTTACATTATCAGGCGAATGTGGCCATGCTACCTGCGGGCCGATTTCAGTTACATCGACATTGATCTCCCTTTCATAATTTGCATCAGGGTCTGCGTTGTATATTACAGGCTTTCTTGTTGTCCGGCCTTTGACATAATCCATAGTGATTTCATCCGCCTCAAAGATCCCGTTCTTTGCCCCACATTCTATTGCCATGTTTGACATGGTAAACCTGTTCTCCATTGAGAGTTCCTTCACAACAGGCCCGGTAAACTCTATTGCCCTGTAATTGGCCCCCTCCACACCAAGTTTACCAATAAGGTGGATTATGAGATCCTTTCCACCCACCCATTTCTGCAGTTTGCCTGTAAAAACCACCTTTATTGTTGGAGGGACCTTAAGCCATACCTCGCCTGTAGCCATTATTACACCCAGGTCAGTGCTGCCCACACCTGTTGAAAAGGCCCCTACAGCGCCGTATGTACATGTATGGCTGTCCGCGCCTATCACCAGGTCACCAGGGATAACAAGCCCCTTTTCTGGCAGGATAACATGCTCAATACCCATATCGCCCACCTCAAAGTAGTTTTTGATATTGTGCTTTCTGGCAAAATCACGCATGATCTTTGCCTGTGCCGCTGAAGGTATATCCTTGTTCGGCACAAAGTGATCAGGCACAAGCGCAATCTTATCCCTGTCAAAGACATCGCTTCTTCCCACCTCATAAAAGACCTTTATTGCCAGTGGTGCAGTTACATCATTAGTTAACGCAAGATCAACCTTTGCCTGGAGCAGGTCTCCGGGTTTAACACTGTTTTTACCCGAATGCGCTGCCAGAATCTTTTCAGTAATGGTCATTCCCATTTAATTTTTCTCCTTTTTTTATAAGCTTCGTTCCTGTGCATCTATGGAAGGATTTCTTTTTAGATATTTTAACCTGTTTAGCCCGTTTATATATGCCTTTGCCGCAGCAGTGATAATATCAGGATCAGTTCCCTTTCCAAGTGCCAGCATTCCGCCTTCCTCCAGCCTTACCGTAACTTCGCCCTGTGCGTCCATACCACCGGTAATGGAGTTTACGGAAAACCTGACAAGGGTTGACTTCGTACCGGTCATCTTTGCAATAGTATTATAGGTTGCATCTATAGGGCCCATACCGAAACCTGAACTTTGTGTCTTTACCCCTTCTATGAAAAGAATAACTGTAGCAGTGGGGATAGTGACTGTTCCACTCACCACATTCAGATAATCGAGTTTGTATATATCCGGGACCCTGAGATGCTCTTCTGCAATAAGTGCATCAATATCTTCATCAAGCAGATCCTTTTTCTTATCAGCCAGCTCTTTCATTTTGATAAAAAGGTTGTCAATCTCTTCCTTTGTGAGATCATAACCCAGGTCCTTGAGCTTGTCTCGAAAGGCATGTCTGCCGGAATGTTTGCCCAGCACCAGCCTGTTTGATGTTAAACCCACTGTGGCAGGCTCCATAATTTCATATGTCATCCTGTTTTTAAGCACACCGTCCTGGTGTATCCCGGCCTCATGGGCAAAAGCGTTAGCGCCTACAATAGCCTTGTTGGGCTGAACAACTATACCGGTTATCATGGATACCAGTCTGCTCGTCGGCACTATCTCATGTGTGTTAATAATACTGTCAAGATTAAGCAGGCTCTTCCTGGTGTGAATACTCATCGCCACCTCTTCAAGACTGGTATTTCCTGCCCTTTCGCCAATGCCGTTTATTGTTACCTCTGCCTGCCTTGCGCCCGCTATAAGCCCTGCCATTGTATTTGCTGTAGCAAGACCAAGGTCATTGTGACAGTGGACGCTTATTACTGCCCTGCCGATATTTTTCGTATGCCCTTTAATATAGCTTATCAACTCACCGAACTCATTAGGCAGTGCATAACCCACTGTATCAGGTATATTGACAGTTGTTGCGCCAGCATCTATGGCTGCCTCAAGAACCCTGCACAAAAAGTCCCTGTCGCTCCTGGAGGCATCCTCTGCTGAAAATTCCACATTATCTGTAAGGGACCTGGCATATTTTACCGACTCATAGGCGGTCTTTATCACCTGATCTCTATCCATCTTGAGCTTATGTTTCAGGTGGATATCGGATGTCGCAATAAAGGTATGTAACCGGGGATGGGCTGCATCCTTTATTGCCCCCCATGCCCTGTCTATATCATCCTTTGAGGTGCGGGCAAGCCCTGCCACCTGGATTTTTGTCATCTTCTGGCTTATTGCCTGAACCGCCTCGAAATCACCAGGAGATGCAGCCGGAAACCCTGCCTCTATAACATCCACTCCAAGTTTTTCAAGCTGAGTGGCAAGACGCACCTTTTCGGCAGTATTCATACTGGCGCCAGGCGACTGCTCACCATCTCTCAATGTTGTATCAAAAAAAATTACTCTGTCCATTCAGGGGATTCCTCCGTTGCTTGAAAAAGAATCATGCCTCCAATAATAAAAATCCGTTATCAGGGGGCCTGATAACGGATTTCTATTTGTTCATTAATTCTACTATCCCATTATCATGCCCGGCGGTATACCCCTAGCACCAGAAGGTTTACTACGACAGGTAGGACCTCTACTGCATTTCCGGCAATAATGTTGATAGTGTTTATATTCATTTAAGTCTTGTTTTCCTGTTTTGATCAAATTTTTAATGCATATTCCCACTATAAAGAAGCAATGTCAAATAATTTTTTATAATTTTTTGATCATTGCTTGACCTGTATAAAAAAAAATAGTAGGAAACTTTTTAAAGGGTTATGTACTAGGCAAAAGCCATCCAGACTCATAAAGTCGGGATGGCTTTTTTTATTGTAGCCGATTGAATGGCTACAATAACCACGGCCTGGCTCTTGAGAGCGATGCCGTGTAATTTCCCTGCGCAAGGGCTATAAATATGGGTATTCAAAATGGAAAAACTACTGGTCATAGATAACTATGACTCCTTTACATACAATCTTGTCCAGATGTTTATGGATTACGGGCTTCAGATAATGGTCTACAGGGCTGATAGGATATCGGTTGAAGAGGCAATATCTCTGAAACCTGATTACATCCTGATAAGCCCTGGCCCAAAGGACCCTGCACATTCAGGCATCTCTATCACTGTAATAGAAAGATTCTACCAAGATGTGCCTGTCTTGGGCGTATGCCTCGGGATGCAGTGCATAAACGAGCTGTTCGGTGGAAAAACCGTGAGGGCGCCTGTCCCTGTGCATGGTAAAACAAGTCAGGTAACACATAAAGGAGATGGGATTTTTAAAAATATTCCTTCCTGCTTCACTGCTGCAAGATATCATTCATTGATGATATGTCCATCAGATGATCAGTTAACCATAACAGCAATGAGTGAGGATAATGTAATCATGGGGATTTCACATCCTGAGCATCCTCTTCATGGTGTGCAGTTTCATCCTGAAAGTTTTTTAACTGAATATGGAGATATGCTTATAAAAAATTTTCTTAATCTGGGCCCAATGCGCCTGTAATATTAAGGCTATAAAGTGAAAAATATCAGAGAATTTACCGGGCACTTAACCGGTGTTGGAATCAAAAAGTTTTTACTAGGCATCTCTTTTGCTGAGATAGCAGCCTCTTTTGAAAAAGAAACAGGTACTGTAATACTTATGAGCGGAGGATGCCTTGACTGTGCAAGATACCACATCCTCGGCATAAGGCCATGGATGAGCCTTTCCGGAAAAGGCAATAATTTTACATTACAGGTATCAGGAACAGAGTATAAATATGAAGGAAATCCTTTTGATATACTTAAGGGGGTACTGACTGCATTTAAAATAAATAACATGCCTCACGATGTCCCTTTCGGGGCAGGCCTAATGGGTTATCTTTCATATGATCTCAAGGACTACCTGGAAAAACTGCCAAGGACAACTGTTAACGACCTGAATCTCCCTGTATTATCGCTTTATGCCCCATCGATTATACTTATATTTGATAAACATTCCGGGCAATATACCCTTTGCCTGCCAGAAATAGATGGCAAACCCTTTGTAGAACCTGATGAGGCAGAAAAGATACTCTTATCCGGCGTAGAAAGAATACGAGATACTGACGCAGATTATAAAAGCCGGTCAGCCAGCAGTTTCAGGTCAAATTTTACACAGGAGGAATATGAAAAGGTAATCCTTAAGATAAGGGAGTATATAGCCTCGGGCCATGTGTACCAGGTTAACATGTCCCAGAGGTTCGAAATGGATTATTCAGGTGACCCCTTCAGCCTTTTCATGAAGCTTTACAATGAAAACCCTGCGCCCTTTTTTGCCTTTATAAATGCTGGAGACCATCAGGTAGTCTCCACCTCCCCAGAAAGGTTTCTTACCCTCAGGAAAAGCTATGTGGAGACAAGACCCATAAAGGGTACTAAACCCAGGGGAAAGACAGAGGAGGAGGATGAGAGGTTCAGATCACAGCTTGTAAACAGCAAAAAGGATGAGGCAGAACTCTCCATGATCGTTGACCTTATGCGTAATGACATTGGAAAGGTGTGTGAGGCATCTACAGTAAAGGTAAAGGAGCACAAACGCCTTGAGACCTATGAAAATGTGTATCATCTTGTGAGCATTGTTGAGGGCAGGCTTAAAAATGGATGTGATGAGACAGACCTTTTAAAGGCCACCTTTCCGGGAGGGTCTATAACAGGATGCCCGAAGATAAGGGCAATGGAGATCATAGATGAACTTGAGCTAAACAGGAGGCATGTTTATACTGGATCCATAGGATATATAAGCTTTCATAAAAGCATGGATCTTTCCATTGCCATAAGAACCTCGATTATACATAATAACCGGATCTATTTTTCCTTTGGAGGCGGGGTTGTTTATGACTCTGACCCACTGGATGAGTATATTGAAACCCTTCACAAGGGAAAAACCATTATGGAGACACTACAAACAGATGGTAGCAAAAAAAACCATGAACCTCTTGCGTGGATAAACGGATCGCTTAACCCGCTATCACAGGTAAATATAAATATTTCTGACCTCGGATTTCAATACGGATATGGTCTTTTTGAGACCATTCGGGTAGACAATGGGCGCATTCTTTTTTTTGAAGACCACATTGAAAGGTTCAACAGTTCATGGAGAGCAATATTCAATCAACCTGTGCCAGACCTTACATGGGATGAGATTATAAGACAGGTAATCAGGGCAAACAGGCTTGATAAATCTGTTGTTGCTGTAAAAATAATGGCCACCTGTGGTGACAGGATTATCCCTCCATACAATCATAGTCTGATTGTAACAGCCAGACCATATAAACACAGGCTTACAGGCAAAACTGAAAAAGGTCTGAGACTGGGTGTGTATCCTGAACAGCGGCAAACCCCAGTGGCTGATCACAAGACACTTAATTACCTCTACTATTATATGTCAGGGAAATGGGCAGAGGAAAACAGCTTCGATGAGGCGCTCATACTCAACCCTGACAATAGCCTCTCTGAGACAAACACGGCAAATATACTCCTTTTAAAAGATCAAAAAGTCTTACGACCTGCTTCGCAGCATGTTTTAAAAGGCGTAATGGAAAAGAATACCTGCAAAATCCTTGAGGCAAATGGTTATTCTATAGAAGAAAGGTTGATATTACTTAATGATCTTTCTCACTCGGACAGCCTTATTATAACCAATTCTCTTATCGGTGTTGTACCGGTGATAAGTATCGGAGAGATGAGATTTCATATCTCCGCAGAATTGTGCGACAGAATAAATGAGGTACTTTCAGGTGTCTGACATTCTGCATCTTCTTATTTCAATCCAGTACTGCTCTAATTTCCTTGACATATATCCCTGAGGTTGTAAAAATTTCATAAAAATTCAATCCCAATAAATATATCAAAGTAAAGGAACTGAAATGCTCCTCCTGCCTTATAAAAAAAGTTTGTTATCCCTTTTTATCTGTATTCTTCTTATATCAGGGCATGGGCTCTGCCGCACGCCTGACGATCTGGATCGTGTAATTACAGAGTTTAAAAAGATCAGTAATCCTGATGATCAATTAAAGATAGCCTATCTGGGCCTGGATATATATGCAGCCATACCGCAGAAATCAGAGGTAGACCCTGATGACAGGGTTGTATTGAGCCTTATGAAACGCATTGTCCTTAAAGATGCCATGAGCAGGGCCGGAAAAAATGCTCTTGTGACAGCAGTGGGTACAACCGGGTACTGGGTTCTGGAGCAACAGGAGAGGATTGTAAATGACTATGATGCCCGGGACCAGGAGCGTATAGTAGAACTCAAACGAAAAGGCAGCTACATGGAGGGTTTGAGTGATCTGGATTTTGTTATCATGGGGCCTGATGCAGCAGTATATCAGGGCAACCTTTTCAGGATCCTTTCCCAGGGAATAGATGACGTCCGCCTTATCCCTGAAGAGCTGGAGCGCCTTGAAATCAGCTTTATCACTGATGAACAGGTAAAGGATCTCTCACCAGGTTCAGGAGGCCGAAACTTCTGGAACCAGCTCATGAACCTTGAGGCAGCATCTCCTCATCCTGAAAAATATATAACAAAGGGGGGTAAGGCGCTGTACGGCATGGAGCACCTTTTTGAAGAGGGGGCCGTGGCTGTTTCAAATCAGGGCAATTCACCAGGACTTTTCCGTGAATATGCTGATAAATCCGGTCACCGCATGGGACCCTTTGTAATATCACACCTGTTCGGCGGATCATGCGACATGGATTATTTTATACGCCATACCCTCGTAAAAAAAAGACAGGAAGGGGTAAAGACCGTTCTTCAGGTAATGAAATATCTTAAAAGGCAGGAATGGATGCTCAGGAGAGCGGCAAAAAATATAAACCAGCTTCCGGCTGAGCTTCCGAAAAAACCAGAGGCTGTAAAATCCCTTGAAAACTATGCGTCTGAAATTGCTGCATTCAACAATAAGGCTGTTAATCAGATGGTATGGAAATCGCCTGAAGCAACTGCAAGTTTTGGAAAACAGGCGCAGGAGCTGTCAGGCCTTATATGCAGTTTTGCGCATGAATCTATCATTGAAACAGGTGATACACTGCTCAATTTACGTGAAAAAAACCGGCTTACTGATGAAACAAGGGCGCTTCTCTCCTCAATAGTGTTTGACCTTGTTACAGTGGATGAAGAGAGGTATTCCAATGGATATCCTTCCTGGTATGCTAACTCTGTTTCAGTTGCAGCAAGCCAGGCTCCTATGCCAAGGGATAAAACACTGGATTTTCTAAAACGATACTTTGAAGGTAAATCCGATCACATGGCCGATGGGCCGGTTATCGCAATACCGGAGGTAAGGAAAAAGAAAAAGATGGATACAGGCCCGATCAGGCCTCCACCGGTCGCGAGTGTAGAAATAAATGAGGTTAAGGTTTCACCTGAAAAACCCCTTGCCGGGGCACCTGTAACCTTTAATATTTCGGGAAAGGTTAGCGGTATTTCAAAAGAGATGCCGGATTTTGCAAAAAATGAATACAGCGCTTCCCAGCAGAAGATAATGGAAGAGCTGGGCATGTGGTCTCTGAGAGCCACCATTCACAGGATGCAGATACAATATCTAATGGAACAGGATCTGCTAGGTAAAAAAGCTTCTTCAGGCAGCGGGCCATCAATGGAACCTGAGAACCAGACACTAAACAGGGCATCTTCATCACTGGATAAAATATATGTCTCACCTTATGAGATTACTCGAATTACTGAAGATTATCTTGAACCGGCAGAAGATGAAATCGCTAGGTTATCAGAGGAACTTGACCGGGCTGTAACCGATAAGCAGGATGGCAGATATGCCCTTCGGGTTCGTCCTGTCCCATCTGTAAGATCAATAAAGGACTATCAGAAAGCTCTTGAAGATACAATCAAACAGGCAAAATGGGCGCTGGATATTATCAACAACTTTGTATATCATTTTACAGCATCTCTTGAAATAACCACCGATAATAATGAGACTAGAATCTTTGTTACTGACCAGGGCGAATTTAATACTGTCTGGAATGAGGATGGAACCTATACAGGGACAAACCGCTATGATTCACGCCAGGATATCACTAGAGAATCACTGGCAGTGCGCCTTGCAGAGTTTCGGGAGAACACGCAAAAAGGTATCAATTATGTTGACAAGGCTATTGAATATACTGAAGAAATTAAAAAAAGGGTTGATCAGCTTGATGGCCTTCTGAAAAGAGATCCATCAACTGCCGCTGAAATTGCGGCTGAAATCCAGGGGCAGCTTGAGGTGCTTGCCGCAACTACCTCGGTTACCATCAAGGGTGTTCAGGACTTGAGAGTAAGGCTTGTTGAGGGGGTTACAGACGCCCATCTATATGTCTCAAAGTATATAGATACAAAAAATGATGGAAAGTACAGCAGAAAAGTCCGTTCTCTGGTAAAGGAATGGAAAGTACGTGAAAAAGAGTTGAGCGAAAAGACCCTGCCGGATCTGGAAAAAAAAGAGATATGGCTGAGAAGGGGTGCCTGGGCCGCATGGGGTGCAAAGTGGGGGTTTGAAGCCCTTTCTATTTATCAAAAATATGAGGAAGACAAGGCATCGCTGACCTCCACAGACTTGAGCGCCGAAATGGAAAATGCAGTTCTTGCCTTGAGCTTAATAGGTAAGGCAATAGAAAAGATAGTGGATTTAATACCTATCCCTATATTAGAGAGCACACTGAAAAGCTATGCAAAACTTCTCTCTGACGCTTCGACCTGGGCCTCTGCAATGGATTCGCTTCAAGCCATGCGATATCAGGATCAGGATTTTGAAATACGAATGGTAATCCCTCCTGCTGCCTACAAGACCCTTATGCAAAAATACACGGATCTCGACTCAGATCAGTTCTATCGTACACGCATGCCTCTTGCCGAATACAACGGGCTTACCATACTGGCCTATCCCCGCCCTGAGCCCACAGAAACCGGAGCAAAAAAACGTCACATGATGTGGCTGATATGGGATAAGCATAACCCTGCTGGATACCTTTTTCTGGATAAAAATACCTTTGAAAAATTGTCCCTGTATACAGCATGGTACCGGAGGGTTTATGGAGAAAATATCTCAGGAGAAAACCTCTACGCATTAATTACTAAAGGTAAATTTGAGACAGGATATATTTTTAAGGAGACCGTCACTCCGGATTCTTTAAGATTCAAGGCTGCAACCCTTCTTCGAATCAAGGCGCTTGAGGCCTATTGTTTCTCTCTTACAGGTAAAGGAAAATTTAAGGAAGAAGAGCTCTATACTTACATGAGCATGCTTTACCATGCCTCAGGAGAATTTGCCCGAAACGGGTTTTTACTTTCTGACCCTGATGTAAAAGAGATAATGGAGGCTGTTTTTTTTGAAAAACCCATAAGCGGCGCATGGGAAACTGTTTTCGATATTTTTACAATAGGAACAGGAAACGCGGTTCGTATAAATGATGGTGCTGCCGCATGGGATAAGATTTCAGGAGGTGAAAAGGAAAGGCTTGAGGTATTCCTGAATAAATTTATCCAGAAAAAGGTTGAGGTGCGTGCCAAAGAGAGGGAAAAGAACTGGAAAGAGGCAAAGGTCAGAGAGGACAGCAACACACCTGTTGCAGCAGGCCTTTTATTTTCCGAGACAGGTCTTGTGTTTAATCATGCCTTTTTCTCAAAGGCAGGTGACAGTTATGCGGATGATTTTCTGGATATAAATTCCAATGAGTTTACCATTTCCTGGAAAACCACTGTGCCAGATGACATTGACCTTAAGACTGTAACCTATGTATGTATCGCAGAGATAGCTGGCTACCCCAATACCCGTATACAATTTGCCCTGCCAATGGATACCCTTGAAAACGATATACTTAAACAGATGCTTGAGCTTGCCGAAAAGGCGGAAGAAAAAGGTAATAGTGCATGGAGTGCCTGTCAGAGGGCTTCTTCAGGAGTAGATGCATTTGAGGAGAGAAAAGAGGATTTTTTAAACCTCCTGGAAAAACTAAAAAAGATGGCGCAGAGCTTTGATTCCAGGCTTCAACAGGCAGAACAGGCCCCCGGTATTCTTAAGGTCAATTCTACTGAAGCAGAGAGGCTTTCAGATCTGATACTAAAAGATCAGGCTGAAATTGAAAAACTCAAGACCGAAATCTGTGAACTTTCAGGTGTTACTTCCCAGGCAGAAAAACAGAGACAAACACAGCTTTTTCAGCAGTTAATAAAAATTATGGAAAATATCAGGTCAAACTTCAGTCTGTTTATAAAACTCTTTGAGGAATCAGACAAGGCCCTGAATGGCTGGAAAGATTTCGAGAGAATGATTAAGGAATATGATGCATTGCTTAATGAAAACCTTGGCTGGGCAAGAGATTTATCAAATGGATTTTCCAGGAGTCTTGACGTCTTCAGAGAGGTTGATAAATCAATTAAAGAACTGGTAGAGATAAAAGAAAAGGCAGATACACTCCTTGTGGAGGCAAAGCAGGTTTATTCAGATCCTGAAAGTGCCCCTGTATTGCAGGAGATTCAAAATGCCTATAACCGTGTGGAAAGACCCTTAAATGAATTAAAGGATTGTCTCACCCTGGCCAATGAAAAGAAAAATCAGAATTTACCATTCTGGGAAACAGTCAATTCCGAACTTGTCAAATCAGAGTTAAATATAAAAAAGGGTAATGAGAAGTGGTCACTCCTTGTTTTAAAAAATGAAGATGTGGAAACTCTTGCTATTGAGATTTCAAATCTATGGCTGACATCCCAGGCACAGCTCCTTAAAGCCGAAAACAACATGGCTGATTCTGAGGCATGTATGGGAGAAAAAACATCTGATGATTCCGAGGCAAGGATGCCCGATCTTATCGGCATGGACATAGCAGCAGCAAAAAACAGTGTAAATAGTGTAGGATTAAAGCCTGTTTTCAGGGGTGGAGATCCCGCACCTTCAGATAATCAGGCATATACTGTAGCATCACAATCTCCTGCTGCTGACACAATTCTGAAAAAAGGGGAGAATGTAACTATTATCCTGTATGGTAATTTTGCCGGGTTTACTGTCCCTGATGTCATTGGGCTCTCTTCAAAGGAGGCAAAGGAAATACTGGAAAAGAGAGGCTTTAAAGTATCTCATGAGGGAGGTGATCCAGCGCCCGATGAGGGTCTTAAATATAAAGTGCAGGCACAGGTACCGGGTGCAGGTGAAAGGGCTGAAAAGGGTTCAATTGTAAGGGTGCGTATCTATGGAGATGTACATTATGTAGTTGTCCCATCTGTTTTCTCCATGACATCAGCGCAGGCAAAAAAAACAATTGCTTCCGCAGGTCTCATACCATCACTTTTTGGCGGGGACCCTGCCCCTAAAAAATCAATGAGCTACCGTGTGCAGAACCAGTCTCCTGAGCCTGGAACAATGGTTCCCCATGGAAGCAGGATCAACATACATGTTTATGGGAATTTTAGCCAGGAGCGTGCACTTTCAGATTCCAACTGCAATCACCTTCCTGGAACCATTCTTATATGGGATGACCAGAATGATCGTGCAGCATGCGCCTGTCCTCAGGGCATGGTCTGGAACAGTGCGAATAGCGCATGTATTAAAGACCCGCGTATAGAGGAAGACAGAATCCGCAGAGAACAGTTCTGGACAGGCCTTGCTGCTACTGCCGGGACTATTATTGCCAATGAAATAAATAGAAACAACAGACCTTCAGGAGGAAATACAACAGGGGGAGGTGTTCCCGGTGGATCCACATCAGGAGGCAGTACCAGTACACCTACTATCCAGTCAGGAGGAAGCACCCCCACACCAACAACAGGTGTTGGCGCGCCAGGCCTGAGCAGAGAAGAGTGTGAAAGAAAGTTCTGTCCGGAGTGCACCAATTCAGTCAGCTTACTGGGTCAGTCGGTTTCGCCACAATGCATGGATTGCAGAAAAAGAAAACAAAATGACATTGAAAAATGTATGAGAGGAGAAAAAACCGGGCCAGGTACCCAGCATGTTGAAAAGGAATACATGGTTATCTGTTATTTGAATGATAAAAATGAATGTACAACCTTTGATGTAGTTAAAACTAATGCTCGCATAAATGGTCGTTGGAAAATAATGTACGATGCGGATACATGGGATAAATGTCATGAAGAAGAGGAGCGCCTGAGATACCTCATATTACAAAACAATCCCTTGATAAGATATTAAACGATATTTTGTATCCACGCTATAGCGTTAATAATGTTTCATGAATGAAAATTAACAAGGTAACAGGAGATAGAAGATGAAATCATTAAAGTGTTTGATAATATTTTTTTTATTCTTTACCATATCAACAGCCGTAACCGCAGCACAACTTTCAGGGACTGTCACAAATGTCTCGAATCTTGATGTCACTATCAAAGTTGATGGCGGGCTAGTTCCTGTAAAAGGAGACACACTGGAAATATTCTTTACCCTGCCGGACGGTGAGTCGCTTTCCATTGGGACCTGGGTAATAACACAGGTAACAGGCAATATTGCACAAGCATCGGTAAAGGAAAACACAGGCAATCCGGTAACAGGCCAACGGGCCGTTATTTCCTCTGAAAATCCTTCTGCTATGTCAGTTCCCGGCAAAAAGGAAGATGTGGCAAGCGCATCCTTCAGTACAGGAAGTGTATATGACCAGTCAGGTGGAATCGAACAGATTATCAGTCAGCTACGATCATCTAACCCAATACAGAAAAGGGACGGTGCAAAGATTGCATATAGAATATTTTACGGTGATGCTTCAATAGCCGCCATTGCAGCAGAAGAGCTTGAAAAGGGGTATATGATAAATCACCGTGACCGGCATCATGTTGATGCAATGGCCTGGCTATGCAATATACTTGGCGCATCAAATAATAAGGAGTACAGGCCATTTCTTAAAAAGGTCTACAAAAACACCAAATCTGACAAAATAAATGATTATGCAAAAAAAAATTATAAGCTATTAAAATAAATGCCCTGCCCCACCTCAAACAAGGGTATCAATGCATGAGACAGGGGAAAAAACCTAAGCCAGCGGGCTTCAGAATTTAATTTATATGCATACCCTGAGTATGCGACCTTGCATGGAATATGGTCGGCTGATTTCCCAATTTATAATATTGCCTGTCCCTTCCTTCATGAAATACTTACCAAGTCTTTCAAAGGTAGGTCTTCCCGGGTCGGCAAAAACTATGGTCTTAACACCGCTATCCAATGCCCTGATCATCATTTGCTTAAGGGTGTCAACCATATCATCCCAGAAGCAGATATCTGAACCTATCATGACATCTATATTCTTGAAATCTTTGCCTGTAAGATCACTGAAGTCAGCCTCAATGGTTTTAACCCTCACATCATTTATCCCTGCAAGCAGGTGCACGTAGGGGAAAACAGCAGAATCACTGTCTATGCAGGTAACAACAGAGCCAAAGTTTTTCACACAGCATATTCCGGCGATTCCCCATCCGCACCCTAAATCAACAATATTTAACTGGCTGGATAATCTGATTCGTGTGAAGTAATCCAATAATAACCAGCTGGAAGGCCATATCCTGAATCCATGTATCGAAGGTTTGTGTATACGCTTTAATTCTCGTATGGATCTGTGACTTGAGCGGAGAACCTTTACCCCATTGCAGGTATAATCCTTTTCTCTGGTTTTAAACATCTATATACCTGTGATCCCCGCCTGGTCAGATTCAGCATAAAAGACAGAAATAATATTAGTATCGCCTTTTACCGAAATTACCGCCGCCACCCTGTCTGCCTCTTCCACCGCCGTCTCTGCCACCACTGCTTCTTGTATCACGTTTTGGATTGGCCTCATTTACCTTTATTGCTCTTCCCTTAAGTTCAGTATTATTCAGGGCATTAACAGCTGCCTCTCCCTCTGTCTTATTGGTCATTTCAATAAATCCAAAGCCCTTTGACCTGCCACTGTATTCATCTTTGATAACCTTTACTGATGTTACCTCTCCGAATGCTGAAAAGGCATTCTTCAGATCTTCCTCTGTCACTTCGTAAGATAAATTTCCTGCATAAATGTTCATTAATCATTCTCCTTTTAAATTAAAATAGCAAAATTACTGTTCCAACTGGAAACAGATATACCACATCTAATACGGTTCTAAGACAATGGAAGCTCATCCGGAGAAAATGAAAGCCAAATAAAAAAAATATACTGGCGAAATAGGCTGGCATGTGTCAGATTATACTTAATATTGTCCCTCGGATCACTCTTGGAAACATTGCTTTCCAAAAGAATGTAACTTTTTAAGATCATCAACTATTGATTATATAAAATTATTTAATATCTTTTTTTTTTAATTTTACATAATGTGGGAAACTTTATTTTATTAACATTCATAAGTCAAGTTTTTATTTTCTATTTTTAATTCAAACTATGAATCGCATGTAAATTTTAATTATTACTTACTTATATTAATTTTTATTAATAAAATTAGCTTGCATTTATAAAAATTACCGGTTAAAAAAAGGAGAAAATGATCTGGATTTTATCCAAATCTCTTTCGTTCAGAAGGAAACGGCTTTTAAATTGGCATCCTTTGTGTATTGAAACTTATATTTTATATGGAAGGAGGATGTCACCATGGCTAATGGAATTGTAAAATGGTTTAATGATCGCAAGGGTTTCGGCTTTATCGAACAGGATAATGGCCAGGATGTATTTGTTCATCATTCAGGGATTGCATCAAATGGATTTAAAAGCCTGAACGAAGGCGATCATGTTACATTTGAAGTAGAAAATGGACCAAAGGGTCTTTCTGCAAAAAATGTTGCAAAAGTATAAATATATCCATTTAGGTCTGAATAAAAGGCGTTTCATTTTAAAGGGACGCCCTAAGTATTATGTTTAACCGACTTAAAAAGATAATGAGACGCCCGAGCATAGCCATTGACCTTGGCACTGCCAATACACGTATATTTTCTTCTGATATAGGGCAGGTCATGGAAAAACCTTCTACTGTGCGCCCATCTGAAGTCTCAGAGAATAATTCATTTTCAGACGATTATATAACCTATCTGAACAGTAAGATTTCATACAATCCGCTGCGCGGGGGTGTAATAGTTGATATCTATAATGCCATCAATCTGCTCAAACCCCTGCTGAAGGAAACAAAAAGAGGCTTCAGGCAGCCTATCTCTCTTGCCTCCGCTCCAACAGATACCTCATCAAAAGAACGTGAACTCCTAGCAAAAGCAATTATTGAGGCAGGTGCATCTCAGGTGGCAATAATCCCTGAAGTATGGGCTGCGGCAATAGGGTCAGGCATTGATGTAAGCTCCGAACAGGCTCAGGCGCTGATAGACATTGGTGAAGGCGTTACGGACCTTGCGATAATCCGTGACGGGCAACTGATATATACTGCCGCTATCCGCACTGCATGCAGCGACCTTCAGAAGGCTGTGCGGTCTGCAATAGTTTCAAGACATAAAGCGTATATTTGTGCTGCTGAAGCAGAGCGTCTTACAAATACTATTTCAATAATCCTGATGAGTGAATCAACAGACCCCGGATACATAACTGTACAGGGTAATGATATCTTTAAAGGCAACGATGTAACAATTGATATATATGAAAAGGATATTGTAAGTGCCATGAATCCTGTAATAAACAGGATACTGAAGATGGTGGAGTTTAACATTAAAAGGCTGCCGAATTCAGTCTATGATGAGATTACTGAATCAGGCATCTGCCTGTCAGGAGGAGGCGCTCTAATATCCGGGATAGATAACCTGATCAAGTCACGTATAAACCTTGATGTCAGGATAGCATCTGATCCTACGCGTTCTGTGATAAATGGAGAGATCGAGACGCTTAATTACTGGCAGGGGCATAAAAAATGGTGGCAAAATATCTTCTGGCCCGACCTCTAGAGGTTTTATTTTTATAATATACACTTTCACACAATCGATTTAAGCATTTCTATATGGCTATTGAGCCGCTTTGCAGATACAGGGAAGGCAGTGCCAAGCTCCGGGGCAAAGACAGAGACCCTGTATTCCTCTATCATCCATCGTAACTGTTCCACACCCTCTTTTTTGTCGACTGATGCATATGGAGAGATTGACTCAGAGATCTGTTTCAGGATATTCTCATACTCATCAAAAGGTTTTGCCTTGAGAGCGTCCTTATCAGGGTTATTGAGACCCCTCGCAAGCCTAACCTCCATTGCCTTGAGGTACCTCGGTATCTCACTCATTAAGCCCGGAGAATAAACATCAGCGAAATTAAGGGGTACAAGGCATTCCGCCTGTTGCCTGATTTGAGCGCAGAGTATAATGCCAGCCTGGATGGTCCTTTTTGACCCCATCATTTCATCGATAAAACCCCTTGTACTGCTGTAAGCAATGATGACAGCTATCGCCTGATCCCTCAGATTTCTATATTCATCAAGCATCAGGGCTGGCAGTTCATTTGCGTATTTATCAAACTCCTCTCTGCTGCGTATATTTTTTCTGAACAATCTTTTTATAACAACTTCATGCATCACATTGGATAAAACCGCTTCACCCCCAAAATATACTGCTGCCTTTGATGCCTCTTTAGTAAAAGGCCAGTCACGTTTAAGAAATCTGATATCCTTTGCAAGTCTTGTTTTAAGTAGCTCCTGAACGCCCTCGCAATGCACCATTAATGCAAATACCTTATCCTGATACAACTTCATATTTACCTTTTCACTGTCCGGTTCAAGTGCAGGGTAGAGAATAACCGGGGTACAAGTCTCAATAGATTCAGGAATCGTATCAAATTCCCATTCTTTTATCCCTTTTCTCTCCCATCTCTCTTTAAGGTCAGTGAATTGATTTGTGTCAGCATGCAGTGATGAACGATCCTTTAATATCTCATGAATATTTCTCCCTGTTTTGAGTTCCTTACCCCTGTTATCAGTTATGGCAATCCTTGTACGCAAATATTCCGGTATTTCTACCTCTTCCCAGACTGATGCAGGTATGCTCACCTTAAACCTGTTATAGATAAACTTTGAAAGGGTATTTATCAGGGACTCTTCACCTGTTTTCATCTCATTCATGATTATATCGACTGTGTTTGATACAGGTACAAAAAGTTTTCTATAACGTTTAGGAAGCCCCTTTATCAGGGCAGTAATTTTTTCTTCCAAAAAACCATCCACACCCCACTCAAGGTGTTCAGGTGAAAGGCTAGATACTATATGAGAAGGAACCTTTATGGTGACTCCATCATCTTCCTTGCCGGGTGAAAAGCTGTATGACAACCTGAGCACTGTATTACCGATCTTCAGTTCATCAGGAAAAAGTTGAAGATCAGCTGTTTCAGGCATAGCCAGAAGAATATCCTCTTCTGTCATCTTGAGAAAATCATCAGAGCCCTTTTCCCTGATCATTCGGGCGAGGCTTCTTGAATCACATATACTATCCAGTCTTTCAGAATAAAAGGCAGCAAGGGCATCCTCATCTGCCAGCAGGTCCCTTCTCCTGAGCTTGTTTTCCATGTTCTCCAGTTTTTTGAGGAGGTTCATGTTATGTTCAAGAAATGAGAATCTCTGGGTAATATCATTTTCTATCAGGGCTGATCGTACAAATATCTCATGTGACTCCTCTGGATTAATCCTGCCATAGGATACTGACCTCCCTGTTACAACAGGCAAACCATACAGTGATACACTCTCAAGGGCCCTTACCTCTCCCCTCTTCTTTTCCCAGTGCGGGTCTGAATATGAATATGTACAAAGATTACCTCCAATGGCTTCAAGCCATGCAGGGTTTATTTTTGCGACATTCCTCGCAAAGAGCCTTGATGTCTTTACCATCTCGCTTGCAACTATCCACTGGGGGTTTTTATTAAAGAGGGCTGAACCTGGAAAGACCATGACCTCCCTGCCCCTTGTTGCCCTGTAAATATTTTTTTCTTTCAGTACAGCAATGTTGGATAAAAAGCCGCTGAGTATAGCCCGGTGAACCCCGGCATACATAGAGGACGAATCCATTTTTTCCGGCGCTTTAGCAACAGGAATCTTCTGGTCCCTTATAATGGTCATTATCTGGTCATATGTATATGCCCACTCCCTCATCCTTGGGAATGATAGAAAATAATCTTTACAGAACTTACGCATCCTGTTCTGTGTTTTGAGCTCATTCCACTCGCGGTGATACTGTTTCCAGATCTTAAGCATGGTAAAAAAATCAGAATCATTGTCCTTGTAAGGCGCATGCATCTGGTCAGCTAAAGCGGCCTTTTCAATGGGCCTCTCCCTCGGGTCCTGGATACTGAGTATGCCTGCAATAACAGCGGCATCTTCAACGCAGCCCTCTTTACACGCCTCGATCATCATCCTGCTGATCCTGGGGTCAAGCGGCATGGCTGCCATCAGGGCGCCTTTTTCAGTAAGTGCCATCCTCCCCTGTTTTCTTTCGATTGCGCCAAGTTCGTTAAGGAGATCAAAACCATCCTTTATGCTCTTATCTCCCGGAGGATCAATAAACGGGAACCCGGCAGGTTCTCCAAGCCTGAGATCAATCATGCGGAGTATAACCTCTGCAAGGTTGGCTCTCAGTATCTCCGGGGGTGTAAATTCCTCACGGTTTTCATAATCCTTTTCAGCATAGAGCCTTATGCATACACCGCTCTGTACACGGCCCGCACGCCCCTTTCGCTGATCAGCGCTGCTTTTAGAGATAGGGCTCACAGGCAGGCTGTTGGTCCTTGTCCTGGGCAGATACCTTGCTATCCTGGCGAGCCCTGTATCTATAACATATCTTATGCCGGGTATGGTGAGCGATGTTTCGGCTACATTGGTTGCAACAACTATCTTACCTGTCTTTACACTGTATATCCTTTGCTGCATGGTAGATGGAAGCCTTGTAAACAGAGGGAGGATTGCCGGGTTATCCCTGTAGTTTCTGCCTGATAATCTTTCGCAGGTCTCAAGAATATCCTGTTCTGTGGGCATAAATACCAGTATGTCGCCCCTCTCCCTCTTACCCTTCAACTGATCAATGGTCTGAAGGGCCAGATCAACATAGGTTATCTCCCCCTTTTCCTCCAGCTCAGGGTCAATGGGATTATAAATAACCTCAACAGGATAAAGCCTTCCGCTTACATGAATGACAGGCGCATCATTAAATGCCTTTGAAAACTTCTCAGTGTCAAGTGTGGCCGATGTAATTATCACCTTGAGTTCCGGCCTTTTCGGAATAAGTGTCCTGAGAATGCCAAGGATAAAATCTATGTTGAGGCTCCGTTCATGTGCTTCATCAATTATCAGGGTGTCATACTCATTTAAATATGCATCCCCCTGTGTCTCGGCAAGGAGTATCCCGTCAGTCATTACCTTAACATAGGCATCATGTGGCGTTTTATCAGTAAACCTTACCTTGTACCCTATTGATTTACCAAATGGTTCACCAAGCTCTTCTGCTATCCTCCTTGATATGGAGGATGCAGCTATGCGCCTTGGTTGAGTGCATCCTATCTTGCCTCTGATTCCTCTTCCAGCATCAAGGCACATCTTCGGGATCTGGGTGCTCTTACCTGATCCTGTCTCTCCGGAAATAATTACAACCTGATTATCCCTGATAGCAGCAATTATTTCATCCTTTTTTGCTGTGATAGGGAGTTCTTCAGGATAGGATACCTTTGGGATTAAAGCCTCCCTTTTCTCTCTTTCGCGGATGGATCTCTCTGCAATTGTAAGAAGATCAGCAAGGATATTGGCTGGAGACCTTTTTGCACCCCTGCCCTTTTCTCCTGGTTTTTGTAATTTTTTTAACCTGTATACAATAAATGCCCTGTCCCGAAGCATTGTCCGGGAAAGCATGGATCCTATTTTTTTAATTTCTTCGGGAATACTCATATTATTATCTTGCGCCAGGTTATCTTTATTTTTAAAAAATTATAACATGACGAATGGCATGGCAAGAAAATCCTTACAGTATGAAAAGAGAATAGTATTTTATTCTGTCCAGCCCTTCATGAGTTTTACAATGACCTCTGCGGCCTTTTCCATGTCTTCAAGGGCAATCCATTCAAGCCTGGAGTGTACATTGTTACCGCCTGTAAAGAGATTAGGAGTGGGAAGCCCCATAAAGCTAAGCCTTGCCCCGTCTGTACCTCCCCTGATACCCTTTCTTAAAGGGGTTAAGCCTGCCTCCCTAATGGCCTGTTCAGCCTTTTCTAAAACAATCGGGTGATTATCCAGCACCTGTTTCATATTTCGGTAGGATTCTTTTACAGAGACGGTGATTTCTACGCCCCTGTATTCATCCTTAACCTTATCAACAGTCTCGCTGATCAGCCTTTCCTTTTCATAGAGTGCCTCTTCTTCAAAATCACGGATAAGGAACTGTATCTGCGCCTCTTCAACACCGGCAGTGAGTTGGTTGGGATGTATATAGCCGTCCCTGTCATCACTGTTTTCAGGAGAGCCAGCCCTTTCGGGTAATGTCTCTATAATCCTTGCGGCTATCTTGATAGCGTTTATCATCTTCCCTTTTGCATAACCAGGGTGAACATTGATGCCCCTGATAGTGATGTCAACCGTATCAGCGCAAAAGGTCTCATCCTCAATCTCTCCCAGGTTTCCGCCATCCACAGTGTACCCGTAATCAGCCCCTATCTCTTTAATGGAAATTTTATCTGTCCCCCTGCCTATCTCTTCATCAGGGGTAAAAAGGACTCTGATATCAGGCCTTGGGAAATCAGGATTTTTTACCAGGAAATACAAAGCGCTCATGATCTCTGCTATGCCTGCTTTATCGTCGGCACCCAGTAGGGTGGTTCCATCTGTGGTGATAACTGTTTTATTATTCTTTTCCTTAAGAATGGGATTATCAGCAACTGTAAGCTTCAGACATTTGGAAACAGAAATATCACATCCATTATAATCATAGTGAACCACAGGATTCACCCCTTCGCCTGAGACATCCGGCGAGGTGTCCATATGGGCAACGAGGGCAATAACAGGCATACTTTTTTTCTGGTTGGTCTCAAGAAAAGCTGACACATATCCGTATTCGTTTACATTAACACCTGTAAGACCAATCTCATTCAGTTCAATAACAAGCTTATGAGCGAGATCAAACTGCATGTTTGTTGATGGAAAGCTCTTTGAATCATGATCAGAGCGTGTGTCAATCTTTACATATGATATAAATCTATCAAGCAGATCAGGAAACTTCATTTTTTTATATACCTTTTTTTATATCCTATCATGCAGAAAAGACCTGATTTTTTTATTACTTAAGGCTGTTATATATGGTTTTAACCTGCATGCAGAGCTGTTCAAACTGCTCAGGGTACAGGGACTGTGCGCCATCGCTCAATGCCTTTCCGGGCTCATGATGAACCTCAACAATAATACCGTGTGACTCAACCGCCACAGCAGCCCTGCTTAAGGGTATAACCTGATCCCTTTTTCCGGCTGCATGGCTGGGGTCTATTATAATAGGGAGATGACTTTCTGTTTTAACAACAGGGACAGCAGAAAGATCAAGTGTGTTCCTGCTGTGATTCACAAATGTCCTGACCCCTCTTTCACACAGTATAACCTGTGAGTTACCTTCAGCAAGTATATATTCAGCGGCCATAAGCCACTCCTCTATTGTAGCAGCCATACCCCTTTTTAAAAGAATGGGCCTCTTTGAGGCCCCTGCCCTTTTTAGCAGGCTGAAATTCTGCATGTTTCTTGTGCCTATCTGTACAAGGTCTGCGCTTTCCTCTACCTGATCAAAGGTTGTTATATCAACAACCTCTGTTGCAACAGGCAGCCCTGTCTCTTTTCTTACCTTTTCAAGTATCTTAAGACCCGCAACTCCAAGGCCCTGAAATGCATAGGGAGAGGTCCTAGGCTTAAAGGCCCCCCCTCTAAACATGTCAGCGCCAGCCGCCTTTACCTTTTGAGCAATAGTAATGGCCTGTTCCTCGCTTTCAACAGCGCATGGCCCTGCAATAATGGTCATATGCCCATTACCTACCTTCACACCCCCAACTGACACAACAGTATCTTCCGGTTTAAACTCCCTGCTTACCAGTTTATATGGTTTTGTAACAGGGATGGCATCCTGTACACTGGGCATTCCGAGAAATAGAGAGCCATCCACAGGCCCTTTGTTATAAAGGATGCCTATGGACATCCTTTCGCCTCCGGGTATGGGTCTCGGTATGTACCCCTGTCCCTTTATCGCGCCTATTACATCTTCTATCTCTTTCTCAGTTGCGTTTTTGCTCATCACAAGTAACATTTTATCTCTCCCTGTGTTAAAAAAAAGAAAAGGGCTGATGGTTTCCCACAGCCCCTGAAACAAAAAACCGCGGGAATTATTCTAAGTCCGCGGTCCTTATATTATTTACAGCCAACAAAAAATATATATCAAAGGACAGCAAACTCCTTCATTCGCCACCAGCGCCACCACCAGTATCTGTTATTGATATTTCTGCTTAACATCTTTTATCCTTTTTCATCTGCCTTTGAATGGTGCTGAATCTAAATCAGCGGGGCATTATTGTCAAGGCTTTTGTTGAGACAATATCTGCTTCCTTTTTAGAGAGAGACATGTTAACTTGCAGACTTATCGCACAATTAAAGGAGAATACTATGAACAGAACTCGGTTTTTAACAGGATCAGGACTCATACTTTTACTGATTATATGGTCCGTTGTCTCATTATATCCTGACTGGCTCTGGTTTGACACCCTTGGATTTTCATCTCTCTTCATGACAATGCTCGTGAGCAAATATGGATTTGGGGTGATAGTGTGGGTCTTACTGATTCTACTAATTACAGTGAACATCTTTATTGCCAGAAAACTGAATCCTGAATATTGCTCCGGCGCTTATCTGAAGGAAAAGGGGCCGGAGGCAATGCCATTCGGCCTCTCTGAAAAGGCGCTTAACTCCCTCACTCTTATATTTGTAGTTATTCTGAGCATCATTGTTGCATTCAAGAGCAGTAAACACTGGGACCTTATTCTGAGATATCTTTATCAGGCGCCATTTGGCACCACTGACCCTGTATTTAACAAAGATATAGGGTTTTATATTTTCACACTGCCGTTTCTGATCCTTATAAAAAACGGACTAATTTTTCTAATTGCTGTTTCCACGGTTATTACAGCCGGCTGGTACCTGAAAAACGGGGTGCTCCAGATAGAGGGGGATATGACCCCCATGGAAGGGGCGCCGCCATCCATGCCCAGTATTAAGATCACTGCAAATGCAAAAAAACACCTGATCTTTATATTCGGGATTATAGTATTGATCGTAGCATGGAGCTTTTATCTTAAGACCTATGAACTCCTTTTTTCCACCCAGGACCCTGCATTTGGCGCAGGTTATACTGATGTAGCTATAAGGGTATATACCTTCAGGATAATACAAATATTCTCCCTTATATATGGTGTTTTGCTCATATATAATTCATTCAGAACCAATATGAAGGTGATCTCTAAAGGCGGTATCCTGTGGATCGGGGCAATTATATTTCTTTCCTTCGTGATCCCCTCATCAGTACAGAAGCTTGTCGTTAAACCCAATGAGCTTGCAAAGGAATCTCCTTATATAGAACGGAATATAAAATTCACCCGTGAGGCCTATAATCTGAACAAAATAAAAGAGGTGGATTTTAATGTCAGCAATAATTTAACACTTAAAGACCTTGAAAAAAATGATGTCACCATACAGAACATTCGCGTATGGGATGAGAGGCCACTTCTTCAGACCTACAGACAGTTGCAGGCAATACGCCTTTACTATGATTTCAATAATGTGGATGTTGACAGGTATACGATAGACAACAAATACAGGCAGGTCATGATATCTGCAAGAGAGCTTGTTGTAAATCAGCTTCCTCCTGAGGCAAACACATGGGTAAACAGACACCTGAAATATACACATGGTTACGGTGTGGTCTCAAGCCCGGTTAATGAGGTATCAAAGGAGGGGCTCCCGAATCTATTTATCAAGGACATCCCGCCTGTTTCTGTGCCGGATATAAAGATAGAGAGGCCTGAAATATATTTTGGTGAAAAAACAGATGACTACATACTTGTAAAGACAAAGACCGAGGAGTTCGACTATGCAAAGGGGGATAGCAATGTATATACAATTTACCAGGGAAAAGGCGGGGTTGTAATAGGCTCATTTATCAGGAGGCTTCTTTATGCGATAGAATTTATGGACCCACAGATACTGTTTACAAATTACCTCACTGCTGAAAGCAGGATCATGTACAACAGGAATATCCGGAGCAGGCTCAATATCATCGCCCCCTTTCTTACCTATGACAATGACCCCTATATAACTGTTTCAGACGGGAAACTTTACTGGATAATAGATGCATATACCACATCTGACATGTATCCATATTCAAGCAGGTCATTGATGCCTGGAACCAGGAATGAGGTCAACTATATCAGAAACTCTGTGAAGGTAATTATTGATGCATATAATGGCATTGTTGATTTCTATTCCCTTGATGACTCAGACCCCGTGCTCAACACATACAAATCAATTTTTCCCGGTTTTTTCAAACCATTCAGCGAGATGTCTGAAGACTTGAAAAGGCATGTAAGATACCCAAAAGACCTGTTCAGTATTCAGGTCAACGCATACCTGAAATACCATATGGAGGATGTACAGGTCTTTTACAATCAGGAAGACCTTTGGCAGGTGCCTAATGAATTATACGGAGATGCCCGGATTGAAATGGAACCCTATTATATTATTATTAAGCTTCCTGATGAGGCGCATGAAGAATTTTTTCTATTGCTTCCCATGACACCTTCAAGAAAGGACAATATGATCGGATGGCTTGCTGCCAGGTGCGACCAGTCAGACTATGGTAATCTTATTGTTTATAAACTTCCAAAGGATAAACTTGTATACGGCCCCATGCAGATTGAGGCAAGGGTAAACCAGCAGACCGAGATATCAAGGGAGTTCAGCCTGTGGGATCAACGAGGTTCAAGGGTGGTAAGAGGCAATATGCTCGCGATACCTGTTGAGGATTCATTTATATACATTGAACCTGTCTATCTTGAGGCAAAACAGGAAGCACTTGATAAAACAGCCCAGGTTCAACAGCAGCCCAGAGGAATGTTCGTAAAGCCCCAGGCAGGCACACAGGGAAGGGCCATTTCTTCCAGTGGAAAACCAGCCATATCCTCTGCATCCCTTCCTGAACTCAAAAGAATAATTGCAGCATCAGGAAACAGGGTTATCATGCATGAAAAACTTGAAGGGGCATTAAGGGCAATACTGGGAAGCGACTTCGCTGCTGAAGAACCTTCTGCCCCTGAATCAATCCAACCACAGACAGAACAGGTTAAGGGTCTTGGCGAAATAGGTAAAAAGGCCCTGATCCACTACAGAAAGGCAAAGGAGTATCTGCGTGAAGATAACTGGGCCGGCTATGGCAGGGAGCTTAACGAACTTGAAAAGATATTGACTGCCCTGGAAGAAAAAGAGGCATCTGAGAAAGAATAAATGTGATTTACCTGAGGTTCTAAATAGACCAAAAGACCGGGGCAGGTATTAAACCTGCCCCGGTTTAATATTATCGGGGCAGTATCAGATTTGATTTCTCTCTCTGCTCTGCCCTTTCCATCTCCTGATGCATCTTTTTTAAGTGTTCAATCATCTGTGCCATTTCCATTTCCATTGCAGAAGGGAAACGATCTATAGCCTCTTCAAGTGTTGAGGCGTTAAGCCGCGCCTGCAGAGGCAGAGGTCCATCCTGTGACATTAGCTGGGTATGGCCGATAAATATTTTTGTGCGGGTTTCATCTAATATCCCATCCAGCTTCACAGGGGTAAGTATTCTTATTGAAGCGGTTTTGAGATCTGTTACATTTTCTTCCCTGTAAAGGTTGTTCTTATCAACCTTGAAATCGATCCGGTTATTTTCCATCTAGTGCTCCTGATATTTAAAGGGTTTATCTTTTATTTATCATATTTTTAAGGAGATCAGCTATAACCTATTTGAGTCATTTATGCAAACAGGGTTTTAAGGGATATATCATTGAAAATTTTTCGTATTAATGATACACATCCTCGCCTGATTAAAATTTAATATTTTGGGGTTATTTTTAATGAAGAAACTTATTACATCAGCGTTGCCTTATGTCAACAATGTACCTCATCTTGGGAATATCATAGGCTGCGTTTTATCTGCTGATGCATATGCAAGGTTTTGCAGGCTTATGGGCTATGAAACCCTCTATGTATGCGGGACAGATGAATACGGCACTGCCACAGAGACAAAGGCAAGGGAAGAGGGGTTGACTCCCCGTGAGATATGTGACAAATATCATGCGATTCATAAAGAGATATATGCGAATTTTAATATCTCCTTTGATATTTTTGGCAGGACATCAACTGATAAACAGACCGAGATAGCACAGGGAATTTTCAAAGACCTTGAGGCAGGAGGGCTCATTTTAGAAGAGACAACAAGCAGGGTCTTTTGTGAAAAGGATAATATATTTCTGGCTGACAGGTATGTTGAAGGGATATGCCCGGCCTGCGGAGAAGATGGGGCAAGAGGAGACCAGTGTGACGCCTGCGGTAAACTATTGGAACCGGAAAACCTGAAGAATCCCCGCTGCAAGATCTGCGGCTCCACACCTGTGTTAAAGGAGACATCACACCTGTATCTGAGGCTGGATGCTCTACAGGAGAGGCTTAAGGAATGGACAGAGGAGGCATCCAGAAAAGGCAACTGGACAAACAATGCGATACAGACCACCCTCTCATGGTTTGAGAAGGGTCTACAACCAAGACCGATTACAAGGGACCTCAAATGGGGCATACCAGTGCCAAAGCCCGGTTATGAGAATAAGGTTTTCTATGTATGGTTTGACGCACCTATAGGTTATATTTCTATTACCGCAAAGGCGCGGGATGACTGGAAGGAGTGGTGGCAGAACCCTCAGGATGTAACCCTTTATCAGTTCATGGCAAAGGACAACATACCCTTTCATACGGTGATATTCCCTGCATCACTTATCGGCACAGGTAAAAACTGGACACTGCTTCACCATATTAATGCCATAGAGTATCTCAATTATGAGAACACCAAGTTTTCAAAATCCAGAAACATCGGTGTATTTGGTAATGATGTAAAGGAAACAGGGATTCATATTGACCTGTGGCGTTTCTACCTTCTGGCAAACAGGCCTGAAAGGAATGACAGCCAGTTTACATGGGATGATTTCATAGAAAAGGTAAACTCTGAATTTACCGATAATATTGGCAATATGGTCAACCGCACCCTTGTTTACCTGAAGAAAAACTTTAATGGCGAGATCAGAGACCTTGATCTGCCTGAGTCACACAGAATCTTTATTGAAGAGTGTAAAAAGGAATTTGAGCAGGTTACCGAGGCATATGAGGCGGTCAGGCTTCGTGATGCGGTTAGAACTATACTTGCCATAGGCAACAGGGGAAACAAGTTCTTCCAGGATATGCAGCCCTGGGAGCAGATCAAAACAGAACCTGAGAAGGCCCATGCAACCGTCTCTGTATTAACCTATCTTGTTAAGAGCGTTGCAATTGCCCTTTGCCCGATCATGCCTGAAACCGCAAACGGCATCCTTGAAATAATGAACATAAAGCAATACTCATGGCAGGATATAGGTCAATTCAGTGGTTTGGATGGACATACAGTCAATCAGCCCTCTATAGTACATAAAAAACTTGATCCAAAGCTTGCTGAAAAATTCCGCAAACAGTTCAGCGGCAAACAGTCTGATTTTGGCCGTGTTGAGTTAAAGATCGGGAAAATTGAGGAGGTTAATAAACATCCCAATGCTGATCAGCTTTACTGGCTCTCAGTTGACCTCGGAGAAAAGACCCCGAGGAGCATAGTGGCAGGTCTTGTGAAGAGTTACTCTCCTGAAGAGCTCCAGGGGCGCAAGGTGATTGTGCTATCAAATCTAAAACCAGCGAAATTAAGGGATATAAAGTCAGAGGGGATGATACTAGTGTGCAAGCACAGAAACAGGATGGAACTTCTTGACGGCACCCCTTTTGAACCAGGTGATACAATTACTGTTGATGGAGAAGAGGTTGATCATACGGAAATAACCATGGAGGAATTCAATAATATTGATCTCCTTGTTAAGGATGGTTTTCTAATGTCAGGAGAACAGAAATGCCATGTTAAAGGCATTCCGGTTGTGACACATGAGCTCAAGAGCGGAAAAATATGCTGAGACCATAGATAAGGACAAATTTATCAGGCTTTCATCTGTAAGGCAGCATGAATATCTTGCCTTTCTTGCACATAAAACCATTGAGTCAGGCGACTTCAAGGATTTTTTAAAAAGGTATGATAAGATGCAGTCATGGGTTGAGCTTGATAAATATACACCGCCAGCCTATCTCACAGAGGAAGAGGCAATCCATGAATACCTCCTGTTTCACAGTGGTTTCAGCAGCAATCCTGGCATCCATAAAATTAAAACAGATATTTCCATACAGGCAGAGGCCATTTCATGGGAACCTAAGTTTGATGTAACCATTGTACTGGATCAGGTGAGGAGCCCCTATAATACAGGTTCTGTGCTCAGGCTCATTGATAATTTCGGATTCAGTAGACTTATTCATAATGCAGAATGGCTCAGGCTTGATCACCCGCAACTGTGCAGGGCAGCAAGGGGCGCTCAAAATTGGATACCTGTTGAACATAAACCTGACCTCCCTGAATGGATAGACAGCCTGGATATCCCTGTAACAGGAATAGAAAATTCTGATGATGCAATAGTTATTGATGAATGGCGACCTGAAACGCCCTGTGTTCTTATAATAGGAAATGAGGTTTACGGGATAGCAAAAAAGCTGCGTGATCTGTGTAAAACCATGGTAAAGATACCCATGTTCGGGTTCAAGCAGTCAATGAATCTCCACCATGCACTTGCTATTGCAGGGTATAAAATCACATCAAGAGAATGATATAAATATAACAGTTAAATCAGTTACTCTATTCAGAGATAATCTCCCATCTCTCCTCTGCCTTTATCAGTAGCATGGTTTTGCCAGATTTTACCGAGTAATTTGAGGAGCTGTATTCCTGCCTGAACTTTACTTTTACCCTGTTTTTTGCATCCGGCTCAGATACCCTGATATCTGTTATATTGATCCTGATCCATTTCTTATCTTTGTTTCTTTTTGATTTATCGTCAGCCCACTGCTTTTTATCAAGTCTCCCGGACCTGAATTCATCTGAATAAAATGAGATATAGGAGTCCATATCCCCATCCTCTCCAGCACTGGCCTCCCATGCACTCTTCCAGTCCATCAGAAATACCTGAACTTCATTTTTTATATCATTGAAATTATTTATATCACTCTTTTCGGCGATATCCATTTCAGCTGATGCAACCCTTTCAGCTATTTTTGACTGGATATTCTCATCAGTAGGGGCCACAGGTTCTACCGGTTTTTTCTCATTCCTGGAATTTAAAATAATCGGCTGCCTTACCGCTGATACATTTACAGATTCTGGTGAACCTGTTTCCTCCTTATTCGCAAGGCCAGTATTATCAACATTGAGTTCCTCGACAACAACAGGACCCGCTGTTTTGCTGCCGGTTTTCCGGTAGTTATCATCATGGTAAACAGATATATAACCGAACACAATGGCCATGATAACAAGGAAATATATGAGATATATGGAAAAAACCTTTTTCAGCCATTTTGGTACAATACCAAACCTGATTATACCCAGCGTGAACCCCCTGTCGCCCCCCTTTCTCCTGAACAGCTCAACAATGGTCTTACCCATTTTCTTGGGGTTCCTGATTTTTTTTGAGAGCCATAACATATCCCTGTTTGTAACCCTTTCAGTGAGCCTTTCTGTTGTGAGGATTATGCTGCCCTTTTTATCAAGGGGATATTTCTTGATATATATTTCAGGGTTCTCATGTATACCAAGCCCCTTTATCAGGGCCTGAAGGGCGCGGGGATCATCATACCGCCTTTCTGCAAATGGGTCCTCTTCCCTCAGGGTATGGTCTCGTGTGAGCTGATTAAGCTCATTATCCTGAAATGCATATATCCTTGCATCTCCCAGGTGAGAAAAATACATGATCTTTTCCTGTAAATAAAGGATGCAGACAGAAACAGCCATCTTCTCTTTTATCCGCAGCCTCTCTTCATAGACTGCCCTGTTAGCCTCCTTTAGTGATAAAAAAATTGCATCACCGGGGGAGTTGTTCTCTTCAAGATATTTAAAAAAGATCTCCAGAATCGTCTCACGGGTGAGGTTCGCTGCTTTTTTACCTAGATAGTCCCTGCCCACACCATCAATTATGGCAAATAAATTATTATAAGAGATATAGTTATTATCTTTATTTATATAAAGGCTGTCAGAATATGTAACAAATGAATAATCAATGTCTTTCATTGATTTAACTTTCTTACATTGAACTTGTTGTTCATAATAATCACCGGAAATCGCGGTTTCAGCTTAAACACCATTACAACATAGAGCATTCAGACCAAAATGTACACCGTTCATTATTGTTTTTCTTCAAAGCTCCTAAAAAAATACCAAAATTTTTCATATGCGAATAGTTAAAAGGTTAGCAGAAAGTTAGCACTGATAGTTATCAGAAACTGTAACAGTGAGTCAAGTTTAAATGGCTGAAAAAATGGGTATTGAGCAGTGATAATGGGTGAGTCAGGGTAAGCGTTATACCCATCCCGAAGACATTAATGTTTCCGGGATAGGTAGTAACAAATATTATGACTTTGAATCTACATAGATATGATCTTTTATTGCCTCAAACTTTTTTTCACCGATACCTTTGACATTCATGATATCTTCTATCTTGGCAAACTTGCCGACACTTGTTCTGTATTCGATAATCTGTTCAGCAGTCTTTTCACCTATGCCTTTCAATTGGGAAAGCTCCTGTACGGTCGCCTTATTGATGTCAATTTTGACTGCAGCGTCTCCTGCCTGGACAGTGCCAGCAATGGCAAAAATAAATAGAAAAATCATTACAATAACCTTTTGAAAATTATAAATCTTCCTCATACATACCTCCTTTTTGTTGTAAGTTATTAATTTTACCATCATAATACCATTATTATGGTGGTAACTGGGTAATATGATACCCTGAAGTACACTTTTATTACAATTTTAATGCCAGAATTATTACAAGGTGAACTATTCAATGGTAAAATTTACATACAGGCTTTTATTTTCTGTTTTATCAATATGTTACAGTAACAGCAGGTAGAAAATAATTTATTAAAGAGCTTTTCCAACCGGGGAAAAGAGTTTTATTTTTAAGAATCCAACTGTTCTTTGCACATATTTATGTGCACCAATGCACAAAATTCAGTGCAATACAATGAAGGCCCAAAGTCTTTATTTCACGGACCAGAATACCTGAAAATATCCATGAAAAGATGCAGGAATGTTTTTTGCATAAACAACATTAAAAAGGAGACAGGATGGTTAAGGCAGGAAATATAATGGAAAATGAAGAGATCATTCAAAAAATCAGGGCAATAACACCTCTAAAGTTAATTCGTGATGATGACCTTAAAGGGTTATTAAGGTCCAGCAGGATGATCAAATATGACCCCAATGAAATCATTTTTTCAGAAGGGGAAAATAGCAGCTGGATGTACTTTCTGATCACCGGTGAGGCCGGCATCAAAAAGGAGGGAGAGATAATCGGCAGCTTAAGGAGATGTGGAGATCTTTTTGGTGAGATGAGCATAATAGACAATTCACCCAGGTCTGCCACTATTGTTGCGCTTTCAAACACCGTATGTCTTGCCATAGATACATCCTATGCGGAAAAATTAAAGGGTCATGAAAAAAATGCCTTTAACTCGATACTCTACAGGATATTTGCTGAGATACTTGCCGAGAGACTTAGAAAAATGGATGAAGAGATGCTGAGAGTAAAGAATGAAAACTACCGTCTCATAACCGAGATTGAGATGATGAAATCCGGATCAAATGCGGAGATGCTGCCCTGACATGTCACCAAATTGCACCAGATGTGAGCATTATTATATAACCTGGGATCAAAAATTCCCTTATGGTTGCAGGGCTATGGGTTTTAAAAGCAAAGAGATGCCCTCCATAGCGGTATTAAATAATTCAGGTATGGATTGCCTCCAATTCAAGGCAAAAAAAATAAAAAAAAATGTGGGCAGAGGGTATACAAGGGCGAGACTTATCTGACATCAGCTTTTACTTGATGATTTAAAAGTATTCCTGGTGGAATTAATAACAGCGGGCCTCTCCTGTGGGGTATTTCTCCTGACATATACTATTCTCCTTTAACTTATAACCGACCTAGCAGATTTTGAACTGGGTACACGTTAGCCTGGTATGATGAACACAGGGCCTCCCGATTCCCGCTCAGATGACTTCCATGCATGCATGAGGTCTCCGACCCAGTCAAGTCCTTACAGCCCTTACCATGACAGTCCATAAGGTGTTGCCTACTGTACAATTGAAGTACATCGGCACTTGAACTCAAACCTATTACGAGGCTCAATACTCAGCCTGCACTGTCCCTTGTCAACGCTTCAGCTATAATGTTCCCATTATTGCCACATGACTCAGGGCTGGTGTGGGTGGTTAGCCCTTCACCATAGTGTAATATTTAAACCTGTCATATCTTAACCTCCTTTAAAAAATTATTGGACAATGAACAATAATCAATAAACAGATATCAATAATCAATAAACATAAAACAGGTGAAACAAATTATTGGGAAAAGATGGGGCATTATTAAAAAGAATCGATCTTATGTCAACTGGTTCGCAGGGGTGCTTGGAACTTTAATAGTTTATTTGCCGGTAAATCGTCAAAGCCCAAATGCCTGTCGGTCATATGCCTTTGCTAAGGCTTCATTGGGCCAAGCAGCAGAGGCATCTAAGATATTAACACTCAAATAAAGGGTTAAAAGAGTCAAACATCCGAATATCTTATTTAGAGTTTTATTAATGCCCTTTGCCACTGCCTGAACAGCAGGTTTATGACTTGCCAAAACTATAACTCACGTGATATATTTTGCCCTCACTAAATAACACTAAATAACATGTGCCCTGTACGGCACACACCTTGTTTTACAGCAAAGAGCCCTGATGAGCCGCTGTCTAACTCTAAGAAACCCGGCAGAAAGGAATCAACCATGCTAGACTTACTAAAAAGGTTTGAACGGTTTCTAATTCAAATACTCATGATTATGATGGCTATTGTTTTATTGCTTGTAACGATAGATCTGGGCTGGACTATCTACAAAGATATATCACAGCCACCCTACCTGATCCTTTCAGTTGACCAACTGCTGGAACTATTCGGGCTCTTTATGCTTGTTATTATCGGGATTGAACTACTGGAAACAATCATGAAAACCTACCTGACTCAAGGCATACCGCATTACGAGGTTGTCTTGTCAGTGGCAATTATAGCCATTGCCCGAAAGGTTATCATACTCGACCTTAAAGATATAAATGGACTATATCTCATCGGGATAGCATCTATAATACTGGCCTTGACTGTTGGTTACTACTTCATGAAAAAAACAGAGAAGGGCATCACAGAGAATGCCAAAGGCATCCCGCAAATAAAAAACTCTGTATCAAAATAATTGTGGATGGTTATATGAACACGCGACAGGCTCAATGTGAAAAAAGTACTACAGTCTTCTTTAAAAACGTGGTGTACCGTGGGATATGATTCCCAAGTATTATGGTGACGTCATAACAAATCTGGGCACAGGTTCTCTTTTTGAATTAATTTTGGATCATAATGGTGCAGTGTCTAAAAATTTAGGATATTATATAAACTCAAATGAGCTAATAGAAACATACTATAACATCCTGTCAAATTCATTATTTTTTCTGAAAGACTATTTATTAAAGCACCAGATTTTAACAACCACACTGGCATGTAGAAATATTTTGTGTCAAAGGAACAAATCCGGAATTTGTAGGTTATTCATTGTCGATAATATAGGGAACACGGACTATATACCAATTTGTGATTATGTCAGATGTTTGGCAAAGAATAAAATACTTCAGAGGTGAGACGTTTTGAGGAGACATTATTAGATGTATACACACAAAACAAAGCATTGAATCGAATGATTACAGGTTTGAGAGGTTATACTTAACCAGTATCTGTCGAAAATGAGGCAAGTTCTGTATGGGCACTATAACTAATGGTTATCATATTTAACAATGAGAGGCAGAACATCAAATTTGACTGTGGGAATAAGATCGAACCCAATAATAAAATATTCAATCTGGAAATGATATGAGATCATTAAAAACATCAAGGCTATTATGTCTATTCCTCGTTCTGGGTTTTTCCAGTTTGCTTTTTTCATCATGCGGTTTAATTGCTACTTCTTATCTCATTGTGACAGCGCCATACAAGGTGACAAAATTCACTGTAAAAACAATATATGGCACAGGAAAGGTCATTTATAAAATCGGGGAATTCACCTTTAATGTGGTGAAGGCCCCTTTCAACTGGCCTTTTACCAATGAGGGGCTTGAGTCTATTGATGGCCTCTCTCCAAAAGAGGCAATAGCGCAGGGTCGTGTAAAAATGGCCCCCTATGTTGTTAATGGCAAAGAATATGTACCCATGTCCTTTAAAGAGGCAGGTGAATATAGGGAGGTGGGGATTGCATCCTGGTATGGCAAAGAGACCATGAAAAAGAAGGGGGGACACATGACCGCTAATGGTGAGGCATTTGAACCTGATGGTCTTAACGCCGCCCACAAGCACCTTCCCCTCCCTTTCTATGTGAGGGTTACAAATCTTGAAAACAAGAAGTCAATAATAGTAAGGGTAAATGATCGCGGCCCTTTTGTAGATAACAGGATAATCGACCTCAGCGCGGGGGCAGCAAAAAGATTGGGATTTTATAAAAAGGGAACGGCCAGGGTACTGGTTGAGGCTATTGAGGTAGAGGGAATCGAATAAGGATTTGGTCAAACAGGAAGTCCCTATCATTAATAATCTTAAGGAGGCTAAAAACCATTCTAAATAGATTCATTTAGCGAGAAATTTATATTGCCTTGCACCATGAATAATACGAAGAACCTGAATAGCAGAAACTTTTATCACATAAAAAACAAAATAATTGGTAAATTGATTTAATATTTCAACCGATATCTGTTATACTTTTGCCACTTTTGAAAATTATTTCCATTTACAATTAACAACCTCCAGACACGGAGAGATATATGCCGTCAAACGCCCTTGAGGCAAATATAAAGAGCAGCCGGGTTGATGTGATTATCCGGGAGGAATACCATATCCTTATGGAGGTTATGGAGAGATACACCGGGGTTACTGACAACCTCAGGGTGTTTATAACAGAGCTGTGCCATCCTTATAAAAACTGGAGATTCATAATAAAAGAGGCTAGGGGTTATTCCCTTGATTATTTTCACCTTTTAAAAGGGCATGAAAAGGGGCCGATAGCCGCAAGCCTTTTTGTTGATATCTTTCTTGACACCATTACAGAATCACAGGATACAACAGTTTATCAGGATGGGGCTGATAACCTCCTGGTATACATTCAGAAGATTATCAATGAGGCAAAAGAAAACCTGGCAGACTTTTTACCGGTAATTGAGCATGGTCTTACAGAGATATGCAGCCTTGATGATGACAAATTTCTCCTGTTTGTGAAAAGCTTTTACCAGATAAACCGGATCATCTCGCCCTTAGCTGAAATAACTGATGATGGTCTGTTAACCGCTGCTAATAATCTTCTTATAAGGTATCTCAAGAGATCATATGATTTCTGGGCAGGGCATAAGGACCCTCTGGAATGGTTTATAAATGAGGCAGGCATACCTGTTGAGGCAAAAAAAAATCTTGATGTGATTTTTGCCAGCGTATCACACGAGGATCTTAAAAAACTCAATGAAACACTGGAAAAGAATACCCACGAACTTAAGGATGATAAAAAGGGGCTTTTTAATGTACTGATAAACCTGCCCGGATACAGGCAGATTGCAGATCATTACAGGAAGATCCCAAGGCTGCTCTTTAAAAAGGGCGAAGAGACAGGGCACGGGCAATACTGGAAGCTCATCTTTCTATTCCATATCATGAATACTGACGGGCTTAATGTAATACATGAAGAGACTCTCAGGGAGGTAAACAGGACCTTAACCCTGCTTATAAACACTGAAAAGCCCAAACATCTTCGGCCTCTGATCCTTAAGACCTTTGGAATTCTGAAGGAGAGTGTAAACCTCTACCCCGGCACTGCGCTTAACTGTGTTGGAAATATGGGGAATGCAATTTACAGGACAGACGAAAGTGAACTGGTCGACTTTTTTCTTGAGAGCGTAATGGAGCTGGGCTTCCAGACACCTGATTTCAAAGGTGTTGGAAATGACTGGCAGGCAAAGGTCAACATGGCCCATATACTCAATATCAGGACATGGCTTGAGATCATTGAAATAAACCCTGCATGGTCAAAAAAACTGTTATCATCCCTGATAATATATCTCTCTATAGGAGGGGTATATATAAAGGATACTGACCTCTTCCCACGGGATATCACAAACCTGCTCAACAGTGATATTGCAGGTGTATACAACCTTATTAAACAGCTTACCAGGCTTTTCCCTGCCTATTTTAACGAGATAGGGGCAGAGGGACGGCTCAGGGATATCTCAACAAGGATAGACGAAATAACATTCAGGAAGGATGCACTAGTACACTTCCTGCGCAAGCAGAGCCATGTTGAAAGCAGCAACAGGATCATAGGCCTGATGGAGGCAATGCTCCATTTCTGGCTCACAAAAGAAAGAGGTGGCCTTGAGGAGTACCTGCCTCCTGACATATACATGCAGATAGAAGAGGAAGGCCCCTATTTTGATGGGGTTCACGAATTGATTAACGAGCTATTTCAAAAGAAAGGGCTCCATAGCACAAAGGATCTCCTTGATCTTGATATAAATGCTATAAAAGAGATAACCGGTGTTAAGCCTGTTGATAAAGAGCGGCTTGAGCTTTCTGTTATCCTCTACAGGCTCCTTGTGCAGAAATATTCCATTGATTCACTTGAACTGGAAAGCTATGTGAACCAGCTGACAGCAGGCTCATTCCCTGAAATAAACCTCCTCCAGGAGGCGTTAAAACAGGAAGAGACCTATACAAAGATAAATAATCTCCTTGCTTATCTTGAAAGGTTAAAGGGGATAATACTTTCACAGGAGAGGTATGACATAAGAGAGGACATCTATCATAAACGCCACTTTACAGTGGATATACCATCCATGTACGGCAGTTATCATGAAAAAAAATTTGATGCCCTTGGCCTGACATTCAGGCTTGAATCCTTTGTTAACACCCTTTTTGATGACCTTGTGCAGAATACTGACCTTAGCCTGATCACCCGTGAAACCTTTTTCAGGATCAATGATTACCTGATACTTTTTTACAGAGCACTGAGGCTTGACGGGATCATATCATCAGAGATAGAAAAACAGCTTGATCTCCTCGGCCATTCGCTCAGGGTGAGGGGGTTCACATTTACCCAGTTTATCGATATATTCAGGGGATTTTCACAGGCAGTAAGCAACCTGGTAAATGATTACTTTAACTCCATTCATGAAGAGAACCTGACAAAAATAATAACAAGGCTTCCCGGAGAATCACTTCTGCCCAAGTATCACCCTGAGGGCGGGATATTTGACAGGGAGAGGCTTACCCACCGGGTCTCAGAGGTCTTTTTAAGGGAAAGGATAGCCTTTGCACTGGGTCTTCAGCAACTGGATCTGTTTTTAACCAGGATCATGAGCACACTCTTCAGGCAGGCGGATGAACTACCCAATGAAAAACTGCACCTGCTCCTCAATTATGACCCCCAGAAGGCTATCTCACCCATAGTATCCCCCAACCCCTCTGTCTCAGGGGTGATACACATGGGCAACAAGGGGTATAACCTTGTAAGCCTGCATGAGAATGGTTTCAGGGTGCCTCCCGGCTTTATTATAACAACCGAGGTCTACAGATACTGGGAGATAATAGAGGGGTATGAGCCCGCAGAGATAAATTTCAGGAAACAGGTGGAAAGAGAGCTAAAAGAGATTGAAAAACAGACAGGGAGACTATTCGGCAACCCTGAAAAACCCCTGCTCCTCTCTGTAAGAAGCGGAGCGCCTATATCACAGCCCGGTATGATGGACACATTCTTAAATGTCGGGATTAATGAAGAGATAGTGCATGGGATTATTGATATTACAGGGAATGCATGGTTTGCCTGGGACTGTTACAGGAGGTTTTTACAGTCATATGGTATGGCATTCGGCCTGAACAGGAATGACTTCGATGATATTATCGGAAGGGCAAAGGAGGAGCGCAATGTACTCCATAAAATAGAACTTTCCGGTGAAAAGATGAGAGAGACCTCATTCAAGTACAGAGATTTCATTATAGGACAAGGCATTAAGCTTGAAGAATCACCTGTCAGGCAGCTCTATATCATAATAGACAAGGTAATGAAGTCATGGAATACAGGCAAGGCAAAGGCATATCGTAAAATCATGAAGCTCTCTGATGACTGGGGAACAGCAGTGATCATCCAGCAAATGGTGTTTGGCAACAGGGCAAAAGATTCAGGCTCAGGTGTTCTCTTTACACATAACCCCAGGCTTTCAGGAGGTCTTGTGACCCTGTGGGGCGATTATACATTAGGCAACCAGGGAGAGGATGTTGTGTCAGGGCTTGTGAATACCCTTCCTCTATCAGAAAGACAGGCCGAGATTGAAAACAGGGATGTTGAGAGTTCATTACAGAATTCATTTCCTGAGATATACAACGCCATGAAGAATTATGTGAGCGCGCTTATATATGAGAAAAACTGGAGCCCCCAGGAGATGGAGTTTACATTTGAATCAGGAAAAGAAAAGGACCTCTATTTTCTCCAGACACGTGACATGGCAATAAGGCATGGCAAAAAGGTATTATCATTTGTCGGTAAGCCTGAGACAAACGCAAGGTTTATAGGGCACGGAATAGGGGTGAGCGGCGGGGCAATGAGCGGCAGGGTGGTATTTAATCTTGATGAAATCAGGGCATACAGGAAAACCGAGCCTGAAACACCACTGATACTGGTGAGGGGAGACACGGTCCCTGACGATATCCAGGAGATATTTGAGAGTGATGGGCTGCTTACTGCAAGAGGAGGGTCAACCTCCCATGCGGCAATAGTTGCGCACAGGCTGGAGAAGACCTGTGTGGTTGGAAGCCCCAATCTGGTCTGCATGGAGCGTGACAGCAGCTGCTCCATAGAACAGATTCACCTAAAAACAGGTGACTGGCTGAGCATTGATGGTAGAGAAGGTTCAATATATCTGGGTAAACTTCAAATAGAAGAAATGTCAAGGAGGTAAAAAATGGAACA
>JAAZBV010000011.1 GCA_012513605.1 Desulfatiglans sp.
CCCGCCATAATTCAAGAAATTTACACCCTGAATCCCCGCATTTTTGCGCAATACGATTTTCAATTTGGCTCGATCCTAGAGGCAGCACTTGCCCTGCGAGGTAATGTAAATGTTCAATACCATCTTCTCGTGTAAAAATGAACACACTCTGATCAACTGTGCCTCCACCTGCATCTGAAAACAGATAAACACCAGGGCTTGAAACACGGGAGCGGATAAAACCTTGAACATTTGCACTTACTTCCGGATAAATAAAACATCCATTGTTGGATGAATTTTTATTTTCTGATCTGTAATTTTTTATTAATGATACTAGTTTAGTAATATCCATATATGAAAGCCCTGATAGCTCGCCAGATAGTCCCCATGCCTCACAAAGGACAATATTAAATAATCTACTGATCCTCCTGTCCTGAGCATTATCAACAGGAATTGCCATGTTGATAGCGATATAATCTTCTGGAAGCTCCCCAAATCCTTTGAAACGTAACTTTATCTGGCTTTTTATTTCTCCAATTACTCCAGCTAAGTAGTAAACAGCACAAGTAGCTATAAAAGAAGGTAATTGATCTTTGTTTTTCAATTTAATAGCATTCCTGTAAGTGAAAAGCTGCGGATTATCTATATCTCCATTAGCTGCCAATACCAACGCATTTTTTAAATGAAATAATCCGTTTAAAGGATAATGACTTTTTGTATCTTCCGCATGAAAAATTTTATTTTCTTTAACAATAACCAGGCTAGGTATAAGGAATGGTCTTTCTTTATCTATTGACCTTGAGTAATGATGGACCCAGGCCTTATTGGTCATGATATCCCTGCAAATACATTTTGTATAAGAAGTCCCAAAATCGAGCCCTATTTGTAAAAAATATGGATCTCTGCCTGTTTTTTTTACAGGTGTTACTTCTACTTTAGTCTCTTTTATAGGTGTATCAGAGCGTGTTTGTTCTACCAGAATTTTATCAATCTTTTTCTGGTCACTTATCAGTTGGGCAGAAGCTTTTTCTTGGGGTTTATTTGAAGGTTTTAGCTGTTTTTTTTCACTTATATCCTGAGCTTTACCAAAAAGACTTTCTTTAATCGATTTTACAAAATTTGAAAAAATGCCCATTGGATATACTCCAAATCCGATATGCTAGTTCATTACTCTAAATATCCCCGCTGCTACCTGCGCCTGCTCTATATCAGTTTTTGCCTTTTCACTCAACTCAAGGAGCCTTTGTTCCTTATTTTTAATGCCTGTATTAAGTCGTCCTTCTGTCATCCTTATTATCCTTGGATCACGATTTGCTTCTCGCAATGTTTTTAAGCGTTGTTTATCTTGTTCAATACGACGATCAAAGATTCCTTTCACTCGTTGAACCTTAATCTGGTATGAAGTATCATTCTCCGCCTCAAAGTCTACTACTGCATCATTAAAACGTAATTCCAAGTCATTTACCACCCTGTTATGGGCCTCAAGCAGTGCTTCGGTATCACAATCAACATAATCCCAATCTTTTCCATCACGCAGAAGTTTTTGAATAATCTTTTCTGATACATCTTCCGGATAAATTGTCCCTCCGTATACTCTTGCAACACCATAAGCCAACATTTCCCGGTTTAATAGGCCTTTAAGCTTCCATCTTTCGATTCTGTAACAATAATCTCCAGGAGGTAAAAATGTGTCATTGATTTTCAGAGCAGCAACATCATAAAAATTATGCGCTCCTTCTGCGTTTATTTTTGTAATCCAACGTATTAGCGGCGAAAGGTGATTGATAAAATTAATAGACTTTTGCTGGCCAAAAGATAGTCTTTGAAGCACTTCGCGCCTAAAAGTAATATTAAACTCTTTTCTGCGTAAAGGGCGGGCAGTAAGAGATTTATCATCACCAATAAAGGCAGATAAGGATGACTGGGCCTCATTACTGAGTCTTACTCGAAGACATCCATCCACTGGAGTATTGTAATTTATTTCTGAACCTTGAAATTCGCGTTCGAAAAAATCACTTAAATAATCCTCCAGTTCACCAGGTTGAATATACCTTCCTTTTTCACGACCTTCTTCTATTTTTTGCTGTACATAGTCAGAAAGAGCGATAAGAGCGTCTCCCTCAGTCTCCAAAGCTTGAATCTGGAGTAAACGCTCTTCTATGACACGTTCAGACTGATCCATCAGTCTTTGCTCTTCCTCTATAGATAATTCCTTACTTAACAGGTCAACAGTAAGGCTTTGAACTTCATTACCAATAATTGCTTCAAGGTCACCAAGACTGTTAGCAAATTTTTCAAGTTTATAATGAAGCCGGTCATAAAGTCTTTCTTCAATAGTCCCACTGACTTTAAAATTTATAATAGAAAGCCGTTTTGCCTGTTGACCAACTCTATCAATACGCCCTATTCTCTGCTCAACTCTCATTGGATTCCATGGTAAATCATAATTTGTCATTACACGACAGAATTGCAAATCAATACCTTCGCTTCCAACCTCTGATGAAAGAAGAACACGCGGGCCTCTAGGGTCTTTAAAACGATCAATCTCCTCCCAACGCCGGTCATTTGGTATGCCACCGTGTATCACAGTAACTGTAATACCATTTGCTATTAATCTGCGTTGCAAGTATGCAAGAGTTTGGCGATAATAGGCGAATATTATCACTTTTTCATCCGGGATATGCTCAGTAAGCATATTTCGGAGTTGACAATATTTACTGTCATTTTTTTCAAAATCATATTCAAGTAACCTAGAAAAAGATTCCTTATCTAATTCTTCATCAGTAATATTGTCATCAAAATCATTTAATGTTTCTTCGCCCAGGGCCTCCGATAAAAGCTCTTCCGGATCACCTAGCCGACCATCGCGAATTTCTGCAGCGATGGCTGGCAAACAACTTGCAGCTCTAAGCTGTAACCCAATGACTCTAAATACATGAAAAAGTCTATTATCTTTGCGACATCGTGCGCGCACGAGTTGTAGAATAGTACAGTAGAGCTGCATTTCTTCTTTCGAGTACTCAACCTGAATAACTTTTGGGACGCGAATAGGTCTATTTTCTTTTACCTGGACCCTGCGAGTTCTATTAACATAGTTCCCTAAAAGATTTAATTTTTCAGCCAACTCCTGACACTTTGCAATTTTACTCTTATCTGCAGGGCTTATGCTCTCAAGGATTTCAAGGAATTGCTTAAAAAGTGGTGATTGTTTTATAAAAGGGCTTGAGCTCATACCCTCTACCGCTGTCATCAGAAGTTGAGTATCTACAGGAAATTTTGATAATGCATTTGACGCCTGCACAGTAGGTCTATTCACTTCTAAAAGTTCTTCGAACATGCCCTGTGTTTCAAAAAAATCTTCATCTGTCAGACGTAGTAAGCTGTGCAAATCAACATTGCTATTATTCACTGGAGTTGCGGACACACAAAGAACGCCTCCGGCAGTCTGTGCCAAACTTGATCCAAGATTAAATGTTGTTGTTGCCGGATTCCTCATATAATGGGCTTCATCAAATATTACTAAATCAAATGGGTCAAAATCCAAATCCCAGTGTCGTATTTCTTGTAAAAAAGCTGTTTTTGATGAAACTTTGAGTTGTTCATCCTGTGGTTCCTTTAAGTATTGCAGTTCAGATTTAGGGGGCCTTATACCAGTATAAGCCGCAATCAAGGCAAAAGAGTGTCCCGGCCCCTCTGATTTAAGGTGTTTTATTTCCTGGCTCAACCCTGAAAAATTAACTACTCGTGCATCAATGAGAAACTTACTTCGTAATTCATCACACCACTTATCTGCCAGCAACTTTGGACACACTACTAGCAGTCGTTTTGCCTGCCGCCTGGCCTGAAGTTCTATCCAAATGAGTGCAGCTTCAATTGTTTTTCCTAAACCTACTTCGTCAGCGATGATAAGCCGTTCGGTTGGTGAGTTTATAAATTTTAAAACAGGTTTGAACTGATAAGGGTAGAAATCTATCTGGGCTGCCTCCATTGAATATATTACTTCATAAAGGACTCCTTTGAGTTTTTCATAGGTAATCAGTCTTTGAAGATCGCGGATCTTGCCAAAGTGTCCTTCCTTTAAACGATCTTCAATTGTACCTTTGGTATTTTTAATAAGCTTAAGGCAAGTAATGGGCCTGTAAACTGAGCCTCCTCCAGGAAAAATCAATTGGACCATAGTGTGAGGTCCAGCTTTACGACAGTTTCCAGTATATTGTCCAGGCTGACCTGGATTGCTCTTATCTATAAGCCAATCACCAGGTTTAAAAGGTACAGTATTATTTGATGATTCGTTTTTCATAATTATTTATTTTCCCACTTTAAATTTCTATTAATTTAAAGTTCCTGTATATTTAAGAATGTCCAAAGTTGGATTCTAAAAAGTTATATAGAAAAAATAACCTTTAAATAAGCATATTTTATATATTCGGAAATCAGTATGGTCCTAAAAATCTTTCCCCATTGAAATGGATTAAATGCGAAGGGGCTTCAGCTACCCACACCTCTGTTTCCCAGGCTATTTCATTCAAATATCTTGCCATAATTGAACGGTTTGGAAAGGCAGTTACGTAGACAAGACCATGCTTGGCGTTTTTAAATAGTTTAGCCAGTTCAGAATGTCGTTTCGCATCCATTGGCCCATGACTGGTGACTGATTCCACAAGCAAAAGCCAGTTACGCTTAGCATAATAAAGTACTACGTCCGGCATTTTCCCGTGGGCATCAACCTCGATGCCAAGTTCAGTGAGTAAGGCAGCATCAAAATAACCCCATTTATCCCCTGTGTCTCCTGCATAAACAAGGATGCTGTCAGGCGCGAACCGAGGTCCGAAATCCTCAATAATTGCCTTGATTAGTTCGCTATGCTCTCCGGGGCTGAGTGTAATTTTCTTTCCTTTTTTAATCTGAACAGGAACACGGTTTTGTTCACGTTCGTTTGCATATCTTTTTGCAAGTGTCTCACGATGCGATAGAAATTCTACAAGGTTATCATGCCATTTTTTCGTTCCAAAACTGCGTAGCAACTTTAAAGTCTGTGGTTCAATTTGATAAACAGCCTTTGGGCTGTTTACAGGACGGTCCGGCGTATCTGGGTTATATAATACAACCCCTGCATCAACAAATTGATGCATTGTCTGCCTTCGAACTGTTTCACGGCTATTTGGTGCATATGTCTTCTTATAATGCGCCTGCATCCAGTCCATTATTGGTGTTATACCCATAAGCGGATTTTCTGCCTCAGACCATTGTTTGTTCGGGGAAAGGTTGAGTAAGGCAAGCAGAGAAAGGGCAGAGCGTTCATTCTGCTGAGCTTTTGGTAAGCCCAGAGATAGAAGTACATTTAATGCTTCGTCTATTCGTTTTTTGACTTTTTTATTCATTATTCGAGATCCCTAAGTTTATTATCAATCTCATCCTGTGTCGGTATTCCCTGTTCAAGCATCCACTCACCCAATGAAATCAAGGCGTTTCGGCTGGGGTATTTTAGCGTCATCAGATCAGTTGCATTAACCTGGGTGTGACCATTGAACAGCCTGAATCTTTCATCAACTGATGCGCTGTTAAGATATCCGGCAAGGCCATAGGCCAGGGATTCAGGCAATCCCTTTTTTTCTTCATGAAATACATTTAAATGGTTTTCAAACCCAAGCATATTATATTCTTTGAACACATCGGAGCGAACAACCCCTGCGGTTACACGTCGTTTCTCTTCTTTGGATGAAAACCTTCGCACAACACAATAAAAGCCATTGGGGTAGAGCCATTTTTCTGTCTCTTTGTTATGAACAATCGCATTTGGTTTTTTAAAATTGGCCTTTGGCCAGTTGATATTATAGCCATTAAAATGCCCCGGATAAAGGAGCGGGACAGTCCCCTTTTCAGGCATCTCTCTTAAATAACTTTTCATCCGAAAATCCACCACCGGGCCGGTGGAAATACCTATATCTAACTCTTTAGGGCTATATCGGATAAAAGGATTAAGGTGCAGGATTTTCCTTTTTTGTGAGGTCGGGATATGAATAAAATGGTTAATATCATCAGGAGTAACAATATCATCAAATGGATATTCAAAGGTTTTTAAGCCAGAGAAGGTTGAGTCTGTGGAGGTTGTAATAATCACATCTTCCTGTTTTGCCCCACGCTCCATCATGATTATTACATTTTCCTGCAGTACATCATCATCCTTGAATGCCCTTGTCCTGGAACCAAACAAGTGTATGTGCTTGAACGCTGCATGATCGAGAAGGAACTTTCTGAAGGGAAGATAATATGGCCCATTGCAGAAACTCCTTGGTATGATTGCGACTATCTGGCCGCCTTTTTCAAGCAAGGCAACAGCCAGCGCTACAAAGGCCGAATATAGATTGACTGTTTCAATCCCTGCTTTTCTTAGTGCTATCCTGTGTTCGGAATTACTTCTGATTTTTTTATATGGCGGATTAAGGATTGCATGGGTATATGCTGGTAGTGCTTTGCTGAAAAGGTCTCCGCACAGTGAATTGGCTGCTGTAATTATAAAATCATTTTCCCTTATATTTAAGACAATATTTCTATGTTTTTTATAGACTTCAAGTGATTCTGCTAAATAGGGTAACAATGACTGATCGATCTCAAAGGCATCTATTTCAACATTCTTAAAATAAAAATCATCCGAAATATATCGTTCAAGAAATGCGGCTGAAAGCGACCCTATCCCTGCCCCTGCATCAAGAAGCCGGCAATTGTCAACAGATGTCCGGGTAAACATATTCGCCATAAAGCAGGCAATACTGGCAGGCGTGAAAAACTGGCCATACAGGGACTTTTTCTTTTGTTCTGTGGTTCTTGAGATGTTTAATCTTGATTTTTCAACTATTGATAGCAAAAAGGGCTCCATAAAATGGAATTGATATATTTTAGGTTAAGTAAAAACTATGTATCAGCTTTTACCCCATAACCTCTCTTTTTTCAATATCCTATATTACACAAATATGATTAACAATAGAATGATTTTATCTTGCTATATTTATTGGTTATTTGCGGCTTGATGAAATGGGTTTACTGCTAATGGATTGGAAAATTAAGGGAAAAATCATTTATCAGTGAACAATGATCAATGATCAGTTATCAGATAGCAGAACCGAAAGCTTCATAAAATAAAAAATTGAATCTTGCACATAATAATGTGCATTTATCATCTTTTTATTAAATAGTAGAGCCTCCCAACAAAACCACTTCAAAGACCATAATGCAATTGAAAGCCTTGATATTAGTGCCTTCCAGCTTTTTAGCTCCCAAACAATAAACAAATATAATGATATGGCATGATGTTTGTAGTTAGAAGCAGGCTGAAGGGGTTTCGGCTGAAGGCTGTTAGGAAAAGCAAACTGCCGCCGTCGCTGAAGGCTTCCACTTTCTTTAAAAAAACTATGGCGGAGAAAAATAAATTACCCTGAAAAAGGCATAATGCATAACATAAAGAAAATGGATTCTCCGATCCAGTCATCACTAAAGTTATGGTCTGGCAGGAGAGTTTGTAATTACAATCCTGGCTGGTTTCCATGGTGCCGCTTACTGCACTAATTATTTATGTTATTATTCCTATCTCATTCAACAACTCAATCGCCGATGTATCCAGCTTACTAAAGGCAAACCATTTTTTCCCTAAATCCTTCAGTGATGCGCCAAAATGATATATCGTCTTATCATCAAGTATTAAAAACCGGTCATGGGCTTTATCGAAAGGCTTTAATGCTATCGGCGGATATTGTTCATTATGTTTCAGCACATCAAGTTCCAGCTTTCTTGATGGATTCCTTGTAAGGATGGTAAGTGGAATCCCCTTCTTTCGTTTCGTGAATAATACCAGAACAGTTTCATCTATATAGTTATCTATAAGGAGGATGGATTTTTTAGCTGATTTAACAAGATCATTGATAAAGACATAGGCATCAAAAACCTGCCCATCAAAAAATATTCCCTGGCTTGGCTTAATTTCCTTGCTATCAATAACTTCCAGAACCTGATTAAGTTTTTTATCCGTTTCAATCTGCTTAATTTCGAGATTGTCCAGGCGATGGAAAATCTGGGCATTGTTAATAATAAACCGTCGCATTGCTATAAAGGCTTTGATAATACTGATACTTATCTTAATAGCTGCATCACTTTTCAAGACAGCAGAAAGCATTGCAACGCCCTGTTCAGTAAATGCATAAGGCGCTTTCCTGAGCCCCATTTTTTCTTTATTGGATATCACAATTTGTGATTTCCAATCATGAAATTCCTTTTCAGTTAAATGAAAACAAAATTCCTCTGGAAATCTTACTATATTCCTTTTTACAGCCTGGTTTAATACTCTTGTCTCCACATCATAGAAAGCAGCTATATCCCGGTCAATAATTACAGGTTGATTGCGGATTACTATTATCTTGCTCTGTATGATTGGTTCTAATGCAACATTGTTTTTCATAATATTTTTTCCTGAACACATATTTATTCTGAAAGTCCTGAGAACAATAAGTGTCTACACAGTTGACAGACCCTCATAAAAGAGTTCAAGTCAGCCTTTGACTCTTAGCACCTTCAATCCACCCTAGGCGGACAAGTATTATAAATGCAAAACCGACCATAAATAAGTAAATAACGCCTATCTTGATTCAATATTCAAGATTCCCCGTACACACCCGGGATCTTCAACAAAATTACCTGTACACAACACGGGATCTTCGACAAGATTCAAAATTGTTTTCAATGAACAATGATCAGTAAACAGTTATCAGTCATTTCAGTGGTTAATTAACAATGAACAGTTATCAAAGAAAAGCTTAAAACGAAAAACTCTGTGAGACGGTTATTTGTTGTACCTGAAATGATTGAATGGGTTAGGTTTAAGACTTTTTGGTAATAAATGCAAGATGAAAAAGACAGGGTTCAAGGATTCATCCGCCGTCGCCAAGGCTAAGGCGGGACAAGAGGGGTCGAGGGTTCAAGTGAAAAGACAAATATTTATCCCCTTGGTCGAAATGACAGGATAAAGGATTCAAGATTCAAAATTGAAAAAATCCAGAAGTCAGCCGGCTTCGTATATCTACGCCGTGCCAGGCAGAGATTAATCGTCAACCAATCTTTTAAACTTCATCTCTAAATTATACTCGTTACTCACAACAATTGTTTCAATTGCTTGAAGTCTTTTTTCAATTCTATATTTCGTGTAGTTATCCAGTTCATCCATTTGTACTTTTATTTTTTCTATTTCTTTCTCAGCACTCTTTTTTGAAGCGTTGACCTGAGAGCTATGCAGAGTTTTTTTTACAACATCCCCGGCAACAATGATGATTACGATTAAGATAGCAAAAGTCCAGAAATCCATTACCGTCTCCATATATATTGAGTAAAAAGTAAAGGGGTCTGCCCTTGACTCTTTATGGCTTCAATAATCACAAAACAAAAACAACTTGATTCCAGCCTGCGCGGGAATGACGGATTGGGGACTTGATGCCCCGGTACCCCAAAAAGGCATCGCCCTGTTATATAATGACCGCGTCCCCCATTACGGGTTGAAAAGGGTAAAAATGACGAAAAAAATATTTTATTTGAAAAAACGTAAATGGATTAGGGGATGCAGGTAAAAAGGTAAATCAAATATTTATTTTTACCATTTTATCTACATTATCCCCATCTACTAAGTTGTTGCCCCTTTTACATAATTCTCTGACTAATCCGCAACTATCGAAATACCTCCATTTACCGTAGACAAATCAATACTCGATCCTCCGCCATTTACCTTACCATCTATCTTTTTCCCGATAAATTTCCCGGTAACAGTTACTGGAAAATCCGTGCTTATACCGCCGTTTACAGTTGATGCATGAATATCAGCAGCAACATCAGAAGGTAGAGAAAGTCTTACACTGCCGTTAACACTTGATAGATGAATATCATCACTTTTATCAAGATGTGTTGACCTCGCTTTAATCGCACCATTAACTGTACTTGCTTCAATTGAACCGTTAATATCAGACACATTAACTGATCCATTAACAGTTTTCAGAGAAATCTCACCTTTTAGATTTTCTGCTTTTACAGCACCGTTTACTGAATCTAAATTTAAATCTGTTTCAACAGGTATTTTTATTGAATAATCCACAATTACAGTATACCTTTCATCATTATTGAAATTCCAGTCAGACACACCGTGCTTTTTATTCGGGTAATCGGCCTCTATCCTCAGCCTGTCACCGCTCTCATCAATTTCTATTTTTACTTTTTTGATTATCTCTTCCGCATCAACGCTGCTTCCCCATTCTGCTTTTACCCTGATTTCAGCACCAATTTTTACCTGGTCTTTGTCCCATGATTCTGCATTAATGTAACCATTAATATTTCTCACAGAAACCTTCCCTCCGCTCTTAAAACTTATAGTTTTGTGGAACTCATCAGTTGCTGTTTGTGCAATTAAAGATAATGGCGAGATAAAAAGTAAAAACAGACTTATCATGATAGTTTTTTTTAACATACTTTGCCTCCTGGATAGTATTTTATTTATATATTGTTAAAACATTTTCTGCATAAAAAGATCCTGAAAAAATTATGCCCATTGTACTTGTTAAAGAGAAAACAATAAGTGGCCCACGCTTCTGCACCCTTCACACAGAGTAAATTCCGGATTTTATTTTTATTGTTAATTGTTCATTGTTAATTGTTCATAAATAAACCTTGCAATCCAGAAGCAAAAAAATGCACAAAAAAATAAAATTATACTTGTTTTTGTAATCCCGCAGTGGATCTTGAGTGTGATTTCTTTCCCTGTAACAATTTCAATGGAAAATTTTATCAAAACAAATAAAAGAGCAGCGTAGATAATCGGTCCCAGTAGATGAAATCTGAAAGATTCCTGAAAGTTTAAATGAGAAACTGCATAAAAGGATCGGGTTAACCCGCAGGTAGGACAACTGTAACCTGTGAGTTGTTTAAATTGACATGTCAGGAACTCTGTTTCTTCAGGATTTATAAAGATCGAAACCAGGAATACAGACAGTAAAGTTAATGCCATAACAGCTTTGGGGATAATTTTGTTTACAGGCATCGGGTTGTATGCGTAGATTTTTTCCATGGGTAAGTACGTTCTATAACTCATACAAATCCATTGAAGCCATCATCATACGGCTCCGGAAATGTCTTATACTCAAGGCCGAATTGTTCCAGAAACTCTACACTCATTGCCCTGAAGGTGTATTTGATTGGCAGCAGTATAATTGTTCCGATATAGGGAAAGGCTAATATTATAAAACCAATACAGCATGTAGATAATCCGATAATTATGACACAGATGGCTATCAGGAGATGCAGTAAGAATATTATTATTCCATAAAAAATAAACTGCAGCATGTATCTGCTGAACAGGGGCATGAAGCGTCTCCACGCCTCAACGGAGCCAATATTGTTTTTATACATGATCGGTACAACAAAATGGGTAAGGAATAAAGTAATGTATCCTGCAATAATACATATTGCTAATAAACATAGAACCATTCCGGCAATAATCAGACCGGTGGCTAAACCTGGAAAATCGTTACTCTGGAAATAAAACACAACAAAAAGTATGGCAGCTAAAAACAGCATAATAACTGCAAACATAATAATACTGAAACAGAGCCGCCACAGGAAGAGTGAGTCTCCCAGGGTTTTAAATTGATTCCAGGGCTTTGATACCAGTGCTCGATCGTGAACAACATTATCCAGGAACATAAATTTCCCCCGTGAACTCAACCATAGCAAAAGTACGCCAAGCGCGATAAAAAATAATGTGCCCAGGCCAATAAGCATAAACCAAAAAGGGTTATTTAAAAGCCATTCCCATGCCATTCCGGGAAAATCTGAGATTTTTTCAATGTTCCAGTTATTTTGCCATGACTTATTAAAGGAACCGTTGCCTGAGTATCCATCTACCAGGCCCGCGAGAAAGGCAGTAAATCCGACTGTAAACCATTTACCCATATCAAAGGGATTGAAGAGGGCATTTTTCATCCGGCCCCAGCCATTGGACAACGGTTTTCCATAGTTAATATCCATGATTCCTCCCCGAAATTATAGAGTGTCCTGCTTCAATGTATTGGTCCTGAATCCAATATCATCAAGCACAACCATTCCTTTATGCGTTTTGTCAAAGACAAAGGCGACCTTATATAACTTTTCCGGATCAAACGCCGGATTTGCCCTGGAAAAGTATGTAGGTTGGGTTAAGCGAAGCAACCCAACAAAGACACTAAAAGGATGTTGGGTTATTGACCCAACATGGCTACTGCAAAATCTGGGTTGAAATGTATATTCCTTCGGAAAAATTTTTTTATACAAACTCAACCTCAGGTTCGGTCTCCGATTCTTTTAAGAAAATCATACCCAAAACTATTAACGCTACATTGAAAAATAGTATGCCGATGAACCACAGGATTATGGTGAAAAAACATACACCACCGATTATTTGCATTATTGCATAGATACGATACAGACCAGATGTCTGGTCCTTTAACTCTAGAAGCCTGACACCATAAATAAAATAGATGATCCCTCCCAGTAGACACAGTGGTATATAAGGCACAATACCAAGTAACATGAGGGCACCCTGGTCCCTGGTAAATATCGGTAATATTGTGCTAAAAATTTCCATTGCTAACAAAATAATAAGCATAATAATAATGGATTTTATCATAATACGGATGTTGTCAAGGTGATACCTTTTGACAAGAAGCCTTTCAAGTTGTAGTAATATGTAAATGGCAAATACGGAATAGACAATTGTTAGAGGTATCCTGATAAAAATCATCCAGATTGCTGATAATTTCAAGGCAGTAAGCATACCGAATATAAACATGGGTATTCCCAGGATCGCGGTAAAAAAACATATGAAGGCCGTTGTTTTAAAGCGCGAATCTACCATAAACGACTGAGAAGCCTCTGTATATGCTATAGCCATGTTGATTCCTCCGGAAAGGATTTTTAAATAATAGTTTCAGACAAATTCAACTAAATATTCAAGTATGTCCCCTGGCTGGCAATCCAGTTCGCGACATATTGCATCAAGTGTGCTGAACCGTATGCCCTTTACCTTTCCTGTTTTAAGAAGTGAAAGGTTGGTCATTGAAATGCCGATCTTCTCTGATAAATCGGTCAGAGACATTTTCTTTTTTGCCATCATTACATCTAGTCGTATTTCTATAGCCATGGAGTGATAATAATTGAGATATTTTAATTTGTCAATAAAGATTTTATGTTAAACATTAAATTATATCTGTTTAGAATAATATTTTATTGGTGAGGCAAACTTTAACTTTTCCTGAATACAGGTCATTTCCCGAATTCGTTAATTTGAGTAGAGCGGGACAATCCTATAATCTCCAGACAAGGTAAAAAATAAAACAAGTGAATCCGGTTAGCCCAACTTCCGTAGTAAATAAAATTAACAGAAAATAAGAGAAACAGGCAGAAGAAGAGCTGGTAACCCATTGATATATCGAGCAGGGGTTATAGAGAAAGTGTGAAAGCTAATGTAGTTCCGGCCAGGTACATTGACTTGATGATGGAAGGCGATATAATTGTCGCATATATATAAGGAAGAAGACATGGCTAAAAGGATAGAGGGATTTCAATTAACTTTTGTTTTATTGGAGTATCACTGAAGCCGTGAACATCGCAAGAAGCTATTCCAATCAAATTATTCACGCCAGGATAAGTAGCCTGATAAGGGAGCATTCCGAGAACAAAACGGACATACGCACTATCGCGAACGAAATGATCGACTGGGAAGGCGTACATCGCATGATAGATCTTGGCTGCGGTTACGGCTGGTTTGAAGAGGCGCTGAAAGATTCAATAACAAAAAATCTCGACCTTATTGCAGGCATCGATTATCTGAACGAAAATTACGATCCGTTCCTGCAATGTGCAAAAAAAATCTCCAGGGAGGCTGTATTCAAAAAAGTCATCCTCCCTGCCCCCCTGGATTTCCCGTCAGATTATTTTGACCTGGCAGTCTGCTCTTACTCGCTCTATTTTTTCCCTGACATTATCCGGGAGGTAAAACGGATTCTTCGCAGGGACGGTATTTTCCTGGTTATAACTCACAGCGAGAGAATGCTCGAAGAAGGAATGCGCTTTTTTGACTTTAATAATTTACGGACTGTCATAGAAAATTTTTCCGCCGAGAACGGGGAATCGATACTAGGCCAGTATTTCAGTCGATTACGATCAATCGATTATCCCAATTCCCTTATTTTCCATGAAGGCGAAGATAAAGACCTTGCGGAATATATTAATTTCAAATATGAGTTTATCAAAAAAGACGCGGACCCTGATCTTGTGCGGGATACAATGGTTAATGAACTGAAAAAAAACGGGATATTATCTCTGAATAAAAATGATAAAATATTTTTGGTAAAGAAATGAAAAAAAAGAAATACTGTAATTTTTGCGGGAAAGAACTCGTATCGGAATTTATTGACGAGAAAGAAAGACAGGTATGCAAAAATTGCAGGGAGATTTATTACGAAAATCCGCTCCCCGTGGCTGCCGTGATTCTTCCAAATAAAGAAAGAGAAACCCTGCTCGTAAAAAGAGCGAATGAGCCGTTTAAAGGAATGTGGTGTCTGCCAGTCGGCTTCGCGGAAACAGGCGAAAGCATAGAAGAGGCAGCCTTGAGGGAGCTTAAAGAAGAAACGGGGATAACAGGAAAGATCGTCCAGCTTGTAGATGTATGCTCGCATACAAATCCGCTTTACGGCGAGCTTCTGATAGTCACTTTTGAAGCGGAGAAACTGGGCGGCACGGAAAAGGCCGGAGATGACGCGTCGGACTGCAGGTATTTCCCGATCATGAATCTTCCCAAGCTCGCATTCGACTCGCAGGAAAAAGCCGTGCAGAAATATGTTGAACTGAAAAAAGACCTCTGGAACATACACGATTCAGTAGATACGTTCGTTAAAGCCGCCATAAAAGGGGAAACGCCCGGGAACAAAAACCTTCTCTCGGACGACCTGTTAACTATCGCAAGCGAAAATTCAAAAAAAATCATAAATTTATGGATCGATGACATAACGACCAATCCATCAACAACATCCTATCGCAGTCTGGACAGAAATGACCTTTTTGAAAGGGCAGCGTTCATTATAGACAGATTCGAGTTATGGCTGAAAGGCACGAAAACAGAAGAAGAGTTGAAAGATTTTTATTATAACCTTGCTAAAAAACGGAAAGAAGACAACGTCGTTCTTAAAGACCTGATAAGCTCTCTCAGCCTTCTTAAAAAACATACCTGGATGTTTATTTATTCCTACGGCGTGTGGGAGAAAGCCGTCGACATATACCGCATGTTTGAACTCGGGGAAAGACTCGTTTATTTCTTTGACAGGGCGGCGTATTATACAGTCATGGGATACATGGAACTTTCAGGCAGCAATAAGAAGAAACAATAAAATATTTTACGATATTACCTTCATCCAGGGGTGTAAAGGGGGACTCTGTAAGTTTATAAGGTTGGTGCGATTTAACCTAATAACCTTACAGTGAGAGGGAACGTTGTTAGCTTACTAAGTATAAATCATATCAATAAGCTAAACCCCTATCGTCTACTGGCTGCAAAATTGGACCAGCATAACTGGTAAAATTCTGTTTGTTTAAGTGGTGGCCTAAGGCGGAATTATTATATTAAGCTCAATAATTAAAGGGGGTAGATCATCTGTCAGTGTCTTCCATAAGATATCAAGATTTATCTCAAAGTAGGCGTGAATTAACCGATTTCTCATCCCTATTATGTCACTCCAGGGAATTTGAGGGAATTCATCCCTGCATTCTTTTGAAACACTACTTGCTGCTTCACCAATTATTTCTACACATTTAACAAGGGCAAGTTCCAATTTCCTGTCATTGCTAATATCGTTTCTATCTTTTTCACTTATGAACCCTTCCGCTTCTATTGCAGCATCCAGCATATGACGAAGACGAATAATGTCATTCTTCAACATATTTCACCTCTGCTGATTCTAATACATCATTTCTGAAATAACGACTAAGATCCTCTGCAGTTCGCATATCCACTTTTCGCCCCAGTACTGAACTTAATTCGTTTTCCATACCAGCGAGGCGTATCAGTCCTGGAATATGATCAGGAAAAAACTCAACCAGCATATCGATATCGCTATCATCATTAAAATCGTCCCGCAAAAAAGAACCAAAGACTGATAATTTACGTATATGGTTTCGTCGGCAGAATTCTCTAATTTTTCTATATGAAAGATCAATGCCCGATTTTCCCATCATCTCTACCTCAAAATCTTAAGAAAGATTTGTCTTATACACAAAACAGATTATATATTTTATCACATGAATGTCAAACCATCAGCTATAAGCATCATATGCCTGACCGTTACATGATTATCTTCTGTAAAAAGGGGTCAGAGAACAATAAGGAACAATAAGTGCCTATACAGTTGACAGACCCTCATAAAAGATTTCAAGTCAGCCTTTGACTCTTGGTACCTTCAATCCACCTTAGGCGGACAAGTAGCAGGCTGAAGCTTTTTCGGCTGAAGGCTATTAGTATTTTCCGATCTTCTCTTCAGACTACAGTCTAAACACCTTTGGGCTATCTTTCATTACCCATTGTAATTCATGGCATTTACCGAGGTCATCTTTCCCATCAAGTTTGACTGCCCACACCAGAGATTCAGACCAGTTGTGTTTTTCAGCAACTTGTGGGACAGTAAAGCCTTTCTTTAGATCGTCATTTACAACTTTTAGCAAGATTGCCAAAAGTTGTAAATGCTTTGAGATTGATTGCTGTAGAAGGCCAAATCGGCTATATACATATCCACTGTTCTTCGTGCCCTGCCTATTGCCTTTCCAATAGATGATAAAAATTCATGATTGCATTCAATTATCAATCAAGTTTGATGTTAATGTCCCAGTGTTTTGCTATAGCTTTTAATTCGTCCTGGGTCAGATATGTTACTGCACCATGTTTCGGGCGTTCAAAATTTGTTCCCTTCATCACTCCTTCATTAAAATGCCCTATATCCTTGTAACTGACAAAGTCCTTGGTTTCACTGAATCCCATATTGTTGGGTCTGGCGCCATAGACATCATACATCAGAACATATGTGTCGGTTCCCAAACGTTTAAACAGGTTGGGAGCCTCTGTGTTTACAGTCTCCGGATCAATCCGTTTTGGCTCCGGTTTGTATCCCCTGTTTATCCTGTCTGAGACGGCATGAAGGATTTTTGCCTGTGATACATAGTACATATGAAATTTGTCATCAACCCTTGTTATATCACCGTCAATACCTTCGATGTTTTCTATGGGTTTGGGCGTTGTTTCGAGCCTGGTAAAATCATCGTTCGTATATGAATAGTACATGTGGCAGTCACCATTATCTACACGGATGGTGAAATATATCATCATCTTTCCCTTTATTTCATCGTAGACAGTCTCAGGCGCCCAGGAACATCCTATGTCTCCCAGCTCCGGGAATTCCCTGTCTATCCTGATATCCGAATGAGTCCAGTGGATAAGGTCGAATGATTTCATAAGGACTATGGCCCGATTGTTCCCCCATCCGTATTTTTCGTCAGATCTTTCCCATTTTGTATCACGGAATCCAGCCATTTTACCGAAGATGTGAAGGTCTGTCATGGCCAGGTAAAATGCTCCGTCAGGACCCCGCGTAATATGCGGATCGCGAACTCCTTTTTGTTCAGCCAGTATCTCACCATTAAAAATCGGTTTGCCATTGTTAAGGTCAGTGAACATATATCCGTCACTGCTTACGGCCATATATGCGCATTGGGTTTCATCTTTAAAATAAACCATTAAATATCCGCCAAAGTCATTTTCTTTCAACTGGTGGATACTCCGGTAGTTATCAAGAGTGGGCACAATTACAATACCTCCGGATTCAACTCCTGCCGGAGGCGCTTGAGCTAAGGTATACGTAGAAATACAGAAGAATAAAACACCCAGAAGAAAAATAATATAAATCTTACATTTATTGTCCTTTATACTGTAGCAGTTCATAGATCTTCCTTTTTAATTTCCCGGATTCACATCACGGATACGGATAAGCCACTGGCCGTTTACTTTAACAAGTTCATTCACCTCGCGACCAGCAGTTACTATATCTCCGCCGGTTTCAAGTACACCCATCCAGTATGCATGGAAGCGTGCATGATTATCATCTATAAACTCAATATGCGGATTTGTTACTATGTGATACATGTGGGGCCTTTTTTTGCCATCCTCATTATTTGCATCCATCTTCTGCCATGCATCTACCACCATCTTTTTAAGGGCATCCCTGCCTTTTGCTGTGGTCTCTTTGCTCCTGAACTCACCATCAGGAGTGAACATGGTGATGAATGCCTCTCCATTGTGGGAATCGAGCGCCTGGATGTACTCCCACATCAACTGTTCGATCTCCACCCTGTCCTGTGCCCGAAGCTGGACCTTTTCCGAGGCATATAAGGCTGAAGTACCTGCCAGCAGTAATACAGACATTGTTAAAACTGCAAGTTTTCTGATAGTCATATTTATATCTCCTTAATTAATAAAAATGGTTCAAGGGTTCGAGTGAAAGACATGGACACAATAAAAACAGAAACCATATATCTCGCCCGTTCGCTTCGGTCACTGGAGACGCAGAGCACACAGAGAAAAGAATTTTTATTTTCCTAAAACACAAAACAGTTTTTGCTTTTGTTTTTTTCTGTGGCCTTTGCGCCTCTGTGTGAGACATGTTTTAGGCTTTTGTTTTTTTCGTAGTTAATACTATTCCATGTCATCTCACAATATTTAAATTGACGCCAATGCCCCTTTGCGGGTCCTTGATCCCGATTTATCGTGGAATGACAAACAAAATTCCACGATTCTCAAAATCGTTGAATAACGCGTCATTATTGCCTTACTATTTTGATCCTGTATGCCGCTCAACAAACCTTATTGCCTGTTCAGGCCAATCTTTTACGGTCTTATCATTCAGACTTGCCCCTACCCCGAAACCATGCATTGGTGTATCAAGAAGATGCATCTCCACTGGAACTTTTTCTTTAATGCATGCCTCGTAAAACAGGAGCGAATTCTTTACAGGCACCAAAAAATCATAAGTACCGTGCACAATAAATGCAGGAGGGGTATCAGGTGTAACATGTTTCCATGGTGACAGCGCTTCATATAGATCGTGATTTTCCTGTGTCAGGTTTGTTCGTGAACCTTTATGAGTAATTGAATCATCAGTCAGGTCAATCACCGGATAGAGCAAAAGCGCAAAGGCCGGCCTGGCGCTGAGGCTATCAATCCGGTCGGGCGCATATGGCGCTTCAGGCAAGAGTTTATTATTGTAAAGCGTAGCGAGCATGGCAGCAAGATGCCCTCCTGCTGACCCTCCGAAAACCCCAACCTTATCCGGATCCACATTGTATTCTTTTGCATGGGCCTTAATGTGCCTGAGTGCGCGCCGGGCATCCAGCAGTGTTGTGGGGTAGTGGTATTGAGGGCCATGCCTGTAACGCACCACAAAGGCGGCAATATTATGTGCCTTAAAGATCTCCGCGATCGTGCCTCCTTCCCCGGGCACTGTCAGCATCTCGTAACCACCACCCGGACAGACCAGCACGCCTGCCCCTGTTGCCTTGCCGGCATCAGGGATATATAAATCCAGAGTGGGCTCCATTGGATTGAGTTCATTTTCGGAGAACTCTATTTTACCAGGTGTTTTTTCATAGAGTTTGATTCGTTTGACATTGGCAGGAGGTGTAAGGCTTACCATCACATTTTCACCCCTGGCATTGGCAGGGAAAACACCAGGAGGAGACTTTCTTCCTGTCACCTCATTACTATACCGATTGAAAAAATCAAACACATCCGGCATGCTGCCCCCTATGATCTCACCGTGATCCAGTCCGGGCAAAGACTTGTACTCCACCCTGAAGCCAAGCCCTTTGAGCTCTCCTGCTGCCTGTTCCGACCCCTTGACCAGTGTGTCATCCTCTCCCACAATAATCATAAGAGGTATATTTTTAAGCTTCATCTCCGCATTCCATTCAAACCCGAAAGTAGCCGGGGCCACACCGGCAACCGCAGCCCAGATATCTGAATACTTCTCTCCTATATGCAATGCACCGCCTCCGCCCATTGAATGGCCCATCAGGTATATCCTGTTTGTATCTATGTTGAATTCCTTAAGGGCCATATTAAGTACATTCATGGTATCCTTTTCACTCAGTTCGGTAACCTTGGCCGGGTCCTTCTCTTTTTTACCGCCGACATCACCACCCATGTACATAGTTTTGGGCTTTTGCCTGGCTGAGGAAGCGGGGGCATTTGGGTCACCGGGTGCTTCGGCATCTGGTTTCGGCGGACCAGGCATGCGCATCTGCATACCGAATGGGCCAGTCGGGCTATAGCCCATAGGGCCGACCATAATGTAGCCATTCTTTTCTGCCTCCTCCACGCACTGCCTCCTCATAAAGGTACCGTGATTCCCGCTGAACCCGTGCAGAGCCAGAACCAGTGGGGCCTTTACATCCTTTTTAACCTTTGAAGATACAAACACCGCATATGGAAGCATCTCACCAGTATCAGTAAAGAGGTACTCCCTCAGTTCCACACGGTCATCAACCGGGTCCATGCCTGTTCGCCTGCTCTCTCCGGCTGTTTTACCAACCGGCGGGCTCGTGACCTTTGAAGTAGCCAGGTTGTCATCAGCCTTCTCTGCATATAAATTCTGTGCCACTGCTGATAACATCATTAGACTGCCAGTAATTACACAACCATATAATAGCTTTTTTGTTCTAAGCATTTAAAACCTCCATTAATAAAAAATGTACAACGATATATCTATTCTTTATGCGGTTCATCCGGCCCACCGCCTTCTATTGGAACCTCCGGTATGGTAATTATAAACAGGAAAGCGATAAACAGGGCAACAGCGCCAATGAGAAAAAGTATTTTGAGACCTGTCTGCAGTGAATCTCTTACCGCCTGTACTGTCTCATCAAACAGCGCTGGATTTATCGCTTCATTTTCACCAAAGGCATCCTTGAGTTCGTCCATTGCCTCCTTTGACATCAGGACACGGGGATCAGCAAGGGATTCAAGTGTCGCTGTATCAATATGCAGGTTAAGGTCCTGGGGAAGCAGACTGTTGAGACTTTTATTATAGGTGGCATTCATGGCTGGGCCAAGGATGGCAGGGGCGGCAGCAGTTCCAAGCGCCACAATGAAAAAGATGGCCGCTACAGAAACCCCTCTGAATTTTTTGGGCAGTGCAAACTGTACAACCAGGATATTGGTTGTTGGTATGGCCCCCACACCGAACCCGCCAAATATCATGACCACTACACCAAGCCATATTGGTGTTTTCTGATTGAACAAAAAGAGCATAAACATGGCCGCGGTGAGCACACCATAACTCATGATAAAATTCCATTTATAGCGTTTTGTTCTGGCAATCAACAGACCTGCTGGAACCCCTGTAAAGGCCATGAGCACTGTAAACGGGGTCAGCATTGCACCGCTCAGTTTGGCGCTTGCCCCCTGTACCCCCTGGATAAACAGCGGGTAATAATTCATGATACCGATAAACCCGAAAAATGAAAGAAAGGCTGCCACTGCCGCAGTTAAAAAGGTGCGGTTGGTAAAGACCTGCGGATCAAGAATAGGCTCTTCTGCCTTTAATTCTACCAGTATGAAGAGGCACCAGAAGACAATGGATATAATGAGGAGCCCCATAACATAAAAGGAGACCCAGGGATGCCTGTCAGTAAAGGAGACACCCAGGATCATGGCCGAAGAGGCAATTGCAAGTATAAATGCCCCTGTATAATCAATCTGGTGTCCTGTCCGCCCGGTTTGTCCCGGGACACCTATAATCACAAGTAATATGCATATAATGGCTATAGGGACAACAGCCCAGAAAAAATAACGCCAGCTAAGATTATCGGTTATAATTCCAACCAGTACAGGGCCAAAGATTGCAGCGACACCGGCAGCCAGATTCAACAGCCCGGTCCATTTGCTTTTTTCAGCAGGGGCGGTAAAAAGATCTCCAATTACAGAGAAACAGAGGGCTGACAGTGCCCCCAGCCCCAGGCCTATTATTACACGGGCAATAATGTTGAACACAAATGTCGGACTCACGGCCGCGAGTATTGATCCTGCTGCGAAAAAAAACAGGGAGATCAGAAGCATAGTTCTGCGACCGTACATGTCGGATAGTTTTCCAAAAAGCATGGTTGAAAAGGCCATTGCGAGCGCCGGTATGGATATGGCCCATGAAAACAGGGCCATGCCCTTCAGGTCTGCCGCAATCATGGGTGATGCAATGCTCTGACCCAGGGTCATGCAAAATGTCAGAAAATAGGTGAGAAATACCGCTGCGAGACTGAACACAAGCGATCTGGTGTAAAAACCCTGAGAGCCATCTTTGGTGAGTGCCTGATTCATAGTTTCCTCCCGTTAGTGTCTGCAAGATATAAATAAAAACAGAATATATGATTGAACCTGTTAACGCTCTTTTCTCTCTTTCATAACCTTTAATCACCAGATCAGTCAATGATCCTGGCAACACGGATGCCCAGGAAGCTTCTGCCCCTTGCATCAGGTGAATATACAAAGGCACGGTTGGCGGACCGCAGTGTCTTTATATCGCTCATAAATGAATTGCCCCTGAATCCGCGGACATTACAGTTGCCGCTCTTTACCGTTGATCCATCAGCCGGGAGCTTTATCCCGTCAGCCTCATAGCAATCCTCAACCCATTGATAAACATTACCTGCCATATCGCATAATCCAAATCCGTTTACAGGAAATGAGCATACAGGAGATGTGTTAATCCATAGATCCCTGCCCCCGACAGCGCCTCCCAGTTCATTGTTAACCTCTGTGCCAAAATTGGCATATTCGCGGCTGGCTTCATCCCCCCACAGGTATACGGTTGAGGTGCCGGCACGGGCTGCATATTCGTATTCTGCCTCTGTTAAAAGCCTGTACTGATCCTTGCCTGTTTTTTTATTAAGCCAGCCCACAAACACCTGTGCGTCCCACCAGCTTACGCCTACTACCGGCCTGTTTCCGCGGCCATAATCAATATACTCCTCTTTTTCAGTTTTGCCCTGTTTTTCTTTCCTGAGCGCTGTCTCCACAGCCTGTCCATCGCACATGGCATCCCGTGCACATGCCTCCCATTGATCCCAGGTGATAGGGGCCTTGCTGACAGCAAATGAGTAATTAATGATAACCCGGTGCTGGCCTTCATCCTTTTCGCGGTATTTTTCACTCTCAGGAGAGCCCATGATGAATGTGCCAGGAGGAATTATAACCATCTCGGGACACATATCGCAATCCTTAAAGTTTTTTTCGGTTCGACCCTTATCATCAGATGAGATTGTAAATCCGGTTACAAAGCTCATCACAATCGTCGCTAGTATTATAGCTCCTCTCTTTTGCATCTTCATACCTCCTTTATCCGGCTATATTTACTTCTTGAACAGCAGAGGAGCCATCTCCTTAAGGCTGCGTCTCCATGATAAAAATTCATGGGCTGTATTCTGTGAAACATAGAATGCGCTGTTTATACCTGCCTTTTTTAAGGCAGCATTATTTTCCTTCGGGTCACCGCCAAATGGATTGCTGCCCCCAAAACTGTTATTGCCAAGCTCGCGGCTGCCATAACTTACAAAAACCAGCCTTACCTTTTCCTTAAAACCGGGTGTATTTTTGACATCATCCATAGAAATACTGCCACCGCTTAAAAGACCGATATGGGAAAATTTATCCAGGTTAGAAAGCGTAATCAGCCTGGTCTCTATCCCGCCCATGGAGAGGCCCGCCATAGCCCGATTGGGTTGATCAGAAAGTGTGCGGAAATGGGCATCTACATATGGAATAAGCTCATCCACGAGGACTGTCTGAAAGGGTTCAATCTTAAAACCTCCAAGGCCGCCTATCTTAACATCATTGGTCATGCCGTAGGTCATCACTATCAGAAATGGTTTGATTTTATTCTCTGCAATCAGGTTATCCATGATGAGATTGGCGTGTCCCTGAACGCTCCAGGCGGTTTCATCCTCGCCCCATCCATGCTGCAGGTATAGCACAGGGTAACGCCTGTTTAAATCCTTATCGTATCCGGGTGGGGTATATACAAAGGCGCGGCGTGAGGTATTGGTGCTCTTTGAGGGAAATAAAATCTGCTGCACATTGCCATGAGGAACATCTTTAAGGGCGTAAAAATCCTGATCATGGGCAGGGATTTCAATACCGCTTTCCCACCTGGTAGAGCCGTAAAAGTTGAGTGTGCCAGGGTCATTAAATGTTCCGCCATCCACGGTGATACGATAATAGTGGAACCCTTCATCAAGCGGCCCTTCAGTTGTGCCCATCCAGGCACCCTCTGCGGCCTTGGCAAGTGTGGTGCCCCCGCGTGCCCCCAGACCAAGACTTACACTCACGCTTTTGGCCTCTGGTGCAACAATGCGGAACCGTGCATATCCCTGTGAGTTTACCTGCGGATACTCCTGGCCGGGCTGATTGAGGGTAGATGGCTTCCAGTCATTAATTATAGCAGGCTGGTTAGTCTGGGCCTGACATGTTATAGACCCAAATATAACTATCAGGAAAAGGGTGGTCAGATATTGTTTCATGATCTTTCTCCTTTATGGTTTAAAATTGATTAAAAGATTATTTTTCCCATAGAATTATATTATTGACTCTGTTTTGGCTTTTGTATACCTATATACATTATCTGAAATGAATTGCCTAATAATATATTAAAGGAATGATAAAATGCCCAATAATTCAGTAAGTATAAAAGAGGTCCTTGATTCAGGTAAATTTACTTTATATCAGATATGGATATGCACACTGTGTTTTTTGCTTGCCTTTTTTGACGGGTTTGATCTGTCACTGGTTGGTGTGGCGCTTCCTGATATCAGCGAGTATCTAAATTCAACATCCGCCGCCCTTGGGGTGGCAATGAGCGCCGGCAATGTTGGAGCGCTTATCGGGGCATTTATCCTGGGCATGATGGCCGATCGTTTTGGCCGCAAAAATATGCTCCTGGTCTCAGCCTTCACATTTGGTATTTTTACACTGGCTATCGCCTTTATCCAATCAGTTGAGCAACTGATCTTTCTCCGCTTTATAGCAGGTCTGGGACTGGGAGGAGCCGTTCCAAATGCGCTTGCCTTTGGATCAGAGTATGCACCAAGTAAGAAACGGGCAACACTTGCCACTACAATGTATGCCGGGGTTGCCATTGGAGCTACATTTGCCGGTCTATTTGCCTCTTACTTTCTTCCCAGATTTGGATGGCAGTCTTTATTTTTAGCAGGCGGCACAGTAGCATGCCTCATAGGGATCATTGCATTAATATCCCTGCCTGAGTCGCTGGAATTTCTGGTCAAAAGAAATACAAACATAGATAAGAGTCGCATACGCAAAATAGTCTCAAGAATCGCCCCATTATATGGAACTGATAACAATATTGATTTCGTTTCATCAGAAAAAAGACTTGCCGGTGTACCCTTTAAGCATCTGTTCAAAGACGGGCGTACTGCCAATACAATATTATTATGGATGGCCTTTATCTTAAGCTATTATCTGCTCTGGCTGATTCTTTCATGGACACCTACATTGCTCAAAAAAAGCGGGGCCTCCTCCCAGGAATTCAGCCTTGCCTTTGCGTGCGTTAATATGGGGGCTGTCTTTGCAACGGTATTGATAGGCATTTTGATGGATAAATTCAACCCGTTAAAAATATTAAAAATAGGCTTTTTTCTTGCATTTATAAGTGTTTTTATTTTTGGATATTTTGCATCCAGCTCATTTATTATAGTTGCTGTTTTCTCGGCCATCATGGGATTCTTTGTAATCGGAAGCAACTCCGGACTCATGGGGCTCGCTGCTATTTCATACCCGGCAGATATCAGGGGCACAGGGCTCGGGTGGGCCACAGGGGTCGGGAGAGCCGGCTCACTGCTGGCGCCTGTTGCAGGAGGTCTTATGCTCACAGGAAACTGGAGCGTTAACTATATCTGTACTACCAATGCCATTCTTGCGCTGGTGGTCATATTGATAATTTTTATAATGCAGAAGGTAAATTCAAAATAAATTTAGTAATTACGTAGGGAGTCAAATAATGAATCATTGTGGTAGCAACAAAAAAGATTTATCGAGGAGAGATTTTATAAAAACAACTTCAGTCGGCATAGGGGCTGCTGCAATAGCAGGTCTCAATGCTGCCCCTGCAAAAGGTCAGGGTTACGAGAATAAGGTGAAGTGGGATAAAGAGACCGATGTGCTGATTGCGGGGAGCGGGTTTGCCGGGCTTGCATCTGCAATAACTGCCCATGATGCCGGTGCAAAGGTCATTATTCTGGAAAAGGCCCCTGAGGAGTATGAGGGCGGCAACAGCAAGGTATCGGGCAACATGTGGTGGACCCCTGAGGATGTGAATGAGGGAATAAAATATATTACTGCCCTATGTTACGGCCTCACAGACCAGAAAAGCATAAAGGCACTGGCACAGGGGATGTTTGAAAACAATGAATGGCTCAAAAAACTGGGGGTTGAACCCACGCCCCTGGGGATGTTTCAGCCGGAGTACCCGGAACTTCCTGGAGGCGAGACAGTAAGGACATGGGGTAATGGCAGGGGTGTTTTTGGAGGCGCCCTTTATCTGCCCGTCAGGAAACAGGTTAAAGACAGGGGTATACCTGTCATGTATCAGACAGCAGCAAAGGAGCTGATTAAAAACGAGAAGGGTGAAATCACTGGCATAAAGGCAGAGTCATCAGGAATGATAATCAACATTAAGGCAAAGCGCGGCGTTATCCTTGCCTGCGGCGGTTTTGAATTTGCACATGATATGCAGCAGCAGTTTCTTCCCGGATGGCCCATGTATGGCAGGGGCACCACATACAATACAGGTGATGGTATCAGAATGGCCCAGCAGGCAGGGGCAGACCTCTGGCATATGAACAACGCTTTGGCCGGGGTCGGCGCTATCCTGGTGGATGATGAGACGCTTGGAAAAGTCCCGGTTACAGTATCTATGTTCGGAACCCCCTATATACTTATAGACAGTCAGGGAAAACGCTTTATGAATGAATCTGTCCAGGGCCGCCATGGATTGGGTGAGAAGGAGCACCTTATCTTTTTTGATACCCTGAACACACAGAGCTTCACCCGCATACCATGTTATGCAATAATGGATTCAAGGGCGCTTAAAAGAGCTCTTGTGACCACCGGTATGAAATTCGGCTGGTATAACTGGTACTCAAAATACAAGTGGAGCCAGGATAACAGCGCTGAAGTAGAAAAAGGGTGGATTATTAAGGGAGATACACTGCAGGAGCTTTCAGGCAAACTCGGTATAAAATCCGAGGCACTTGAAAAGACCCTTTCAGCATACAATCAATTCTGCGACGCCGGTGTAGATACAGACTTTGACAGGCCGAAAATGGGGCTGACCAAAATTGATCAATCTCCTTATGTTGCGCTCAAGATATATCCTGTTATGTATAACACCCAGGGCGGGCCAAGACGTAATGCATCATGCCAGATTGTTGACCCGTTTGATACGCCCATACCGAGACTGTTTAGCGCTGGTGAACTGGGGTCATTCTGGGGCTGGATGTACAATGGTGGGGGGAATAATTCAGAGTGTCTCGCAACCGGCAGGATCGCGGGGGCAAATGCAGCAGCGCTTAAACCCTGGTAACTGAGGTAGTGTCCATCCAGAAAGAGATAAATTCTGGATGGGGCTTTCAGCAGTCAGCGATCAGCTGTCAGCTCATTCTTTGGTTTGAAAGTCTTTTGCTAAAAGCTGAACGCTAAGGGATGACCGTTTGAATCAAAAAACGACATTTTTTGGATGGACACTGGGTAAGACTTTAAAACACTGTTAATCCGGGATGGTTCACAGTCTGGGAATGCAGATGTATGAATAATCATGTGAGGATCTTTTATGAAAATACGCCGTAATTTTTTTATATTGCCGTCAGGTCTTCTTGTTATAACAACATTTCTCCTGTTTTTTATTACTCCTGCTGGCGCTGACAGTAACGCAAAGAAAAGTGATACCATAAGTATAGCGCCATACTTTATCCAGGCCACACCAGCCCCAAAGTCCCCTGATCCGGATGGCTTTATACAGCGCTGGCTTCTTCTGGAGCCGATCATTAAACCGAACAGGAGCAATACTGTATTTACAGACAGCTATGTGAGAGGGGCATTTTACAAGGAGTACTTTCCTAATCAGTTCACTGTGGTTCCGAAGGGAGAAGAAAGCGTTACAGTTGAAGGCCAGGAGCTTAAATGGCATGCACTTGATTCCACAAACTTCAATGTAAAACTCTTTCGGTTTGCATATGGCCTTGATAAGCCCCATTACGGGGTCATCTTCTGGGCGGTTACTGTCGTTAACAGCCCCAGGGAGATAAAGAATGTCCGCCTGGCTGTGGGTTCAAATTCCGCATCCATGTGGTGGCTTAATGGGAAGGAGGCTGTCATCCTGTCCGGTGACAGGCGCATGGTCATGGATGACAGTGTATCAAAGCGGGTTACACTTAATAAAGGTAAAAACATAATCCGGGGCGCTGTTATCAATGGCCCCGGTATGAGTGATTTCTGCGTGAGATTCATTGATGAAAATGGAGACCCTGTAAAAGACCTTACAAGTTTTTAATTATAGCGGAGATATTATGAAATCCCGAATTCTATCAGCAGTCTTTTCTTTACTATTTTTCCAGATCTTTTCCGGTTCAATATCAGCACAGGTGGGAGAACCCTATATTCACGATCCATCCACAATCACAGAGTGTGATGGAAAATACTATACCTTTGGTACAGGCAGCGGAGGCCTGATCTCTGAGGATGGATGGATATGGCGCAGGGGGGCAGTGCGTCCGGGCGGGGGTGTAGCACCTGATGTTATACGCATCAATGACCGCTATTATGTGACATATGCAAAAGGTGGAGGGGGGCTTTCAGGCGGTCACGCCAGCAATGTATATGTAATGTGGTCAAAGACCCTTGATCCGAACTCCCCTGACTTCGAATTCAGGGATGAAACAATAGTCGCATCATCTGATGGTGTTGAAGACTGTGACGCCATAGACTCCGCATTCCTTCTTGACCCCACTGACGGCAGGCTCTGGCTTACCTATGGGACATACTTCGGCTTTATCAGAATAATCGAGCTTGATCCAAAAACCGGAAAACGTATGCCAGGTAATGAGCCTGTTAATATTGCAATCGACTGCGAGGCAACAGCCATGATGTACCGTGACGGCTGGTATTATCTGCTGGGCACACACGGCACCTGCTGCGATGGGCCTAACTCCACATACAACATCCGTGTGGGGCGTTCAAAAAAGGTAACCGGTCCCTATGTGGATCATATGGGTGTACCAATGCTCAGGGGCGGAGGGAAGCTTGTTGCTGATGCCAGTGAGCCCTATGTTGGGCCTGGTCACTTTGGCCTTATAGACCTTGGTGATGGTGTTAATAAATTCTCCTGCCATTATGAGGCGGATCTTATGCGTAGCGGTCACAGTGTGCTGGCTATTCGTCCCCTTCTATGGAAAGATGGGTGGCCTGTTGAAGGTGAAAATTTGAAGGAGAGCACCTATGAGATACAATCCGAGCGAAGCGGCTATGCGCTTGAACTGGCTGTGGATTTTGTAAGGATGCCAGGCGGTATGCGTTTTTTTGGGGCTAAAACTGAAGAACCTGCTGCCCCGGTCCCTATCCAGAAACTTACAGATGTGGAAAAGGGGTGGCCGGATGGCAACATCGAAGTAAGGATGAGTGACTACATGTTCAGACCGCACCAGAAATGGACTGTTACACCTGTACCTGAGGCTGGTGGATATTTTGGCTCACCCTATTTCAAAATAACAATCGAAGGCACCAATAGAGCACTGGCAGCAACCGCAGAAAAAGAGGTTGTGACAGTCCCTGAATTTACAGGCGCACCTGAACAGCTCTGGCAGATTGACCAGTTGACTGATGGTACATATCGAATAATGCCAAAACTTGTACCCGGTTCAGATGAACAGGTGGCGCTCACAGCAGTGGGAAGGAGTATGCCGTCTCTTGTAAAATTCAACCCGGAGAGCTACATAGGACGCTGGTCTTTTAAAAAATCATGATAAAGGATACTCAAGGTCTGCAATAGATGGAAAATAAAACACTAAAAGAGGACTATTATAAAACAGAAAGGTTATTCGAAAGGGTGTATCGAATCAGCAGCCTTGAAGGAACATTTCTATTCCTTTTTCTGGGTGACAGGAAGGCGTTGCTGATGGATACGGCATATGGTTTTGGTAATCTTAAGAAAGCAGTCCGTAAAATTACCGATCTCCCCCTCATTATAGTTAACAGTCATGGTCATCTGGATCATGTCTGCGGAAATTTTCAGTTTGATGAGGATATTTATATCCATGCGAGCGACATAGAGCTATGCAAATCGCATAACTCTACTGAATCCCGCCAAAAAATAGTATTGGGCGCAAAAAGGCTTATGGACTTTTCAAGTGGAAAGACAAGAAATGCTCTTCCTGAGGATTTTTCAAAGGATCATTATATTCACCAGGGGCATGGTAAACTGGTTCCTCTCACACCTGACCATGTGTTTGATCTGGGAGGTGCGACAATAGCAATGCATGAACTACCGGGCCACACCAGAGGAAGCGTTGGGCTGGAATACCGTGAAGAGAGGGCATTATTTCCTTCAGATGCCATTAACCCATTGATGTTTTTGTTCCTGCCTGAGTCAACTGACCTTGCAACATATAAAAAAACCCTTGGAAAGGCCAACAGCCTCAACATAAACCATATAGTCTTTTCCCATAGTCCGGAGATTACCCCAAAATCAATACTTGAGGACTTTATAGATTGTGCAGAGCAGGTTGATTATGACAGGGGAGTCCCCTTTGAAGCAAAGGAATTCAGGGAGTTTGCGCCAAGGATTTGCACCCGCAGCGGATTTGGGCCGAATGATACAATGAAGCCCGGATTTGCAGCCATTATTATAGATCGATTAAGGTGTAATCATTAGATGCTTATTCAGTTATTAAACTAAATTGCAGGGAATATATATGGGAGGATGTTCGCATGAATTTTAAATCGTTTTTTGCGAGAAAATTGTATAGCAGAATTACAATTCCATTTGGGTTAATCTGTCTTATGCTGCTCTTTGTATTTCCTGTTAAAAACAGCCTTGCTGCAGATATAAAAACAAACCTTTCGCAATGTTCGGATATCGCAAAGCTCGCAGGGCATAACTTTGTAGTTGAAAAGGCGGAGATTGTTCCGGCAGGTCCAATCCCCGGACCGGGAGGCAATGGAGATAAGTTGCCTGAACACTGCCTTATCCAGGGTATGCTAAATCCCCGGACAGGTGTAAAAGGGCAGAAGTTTGGGATAGGTTTTGAATTGCGTATGCCTGCAAACTGGAACAAGCGGTTCTTTTTCCAGGGAGGAGGCGGGCTTGATGGTGTACTCTCCCCTGCTACAGGCAGTCATATGGGCGCAATAAAGCCCTCTGCCCTTGCCCGCGGTTTTGCAGTGGTTTCAACGGACGGGGGACATCGCAGCAGCATGCTCGATGGCACCTTTGGCCTGGATCAGCAGGCGCGTATTGATTACGGCTATAATGCACTGGACAAGGTCACGCTCAAGGCAAAGGAGCTGATAGAAAAGTATTATGGCGCTGCACCTACCTATTCTTATTTTGTAGGCTGTTCCAATGGCGGCAGGCAGGCACTGATGGCATCTCAGCGTTTTCCCCTTTATTTTGACGGGATTGTAGCTGGAGACCCTGCAATAAAATTCTCAGGCATAGCAATGGATCAGATATGGAACGTTCAGGTGGCAGCCCGGATTGCACCCAAAGATGACAATGGCCGGCCCATAATCTCAAAGGCATTTTCTGATGAAGACTTGCGACTCGTCGCGAACAACCTGCTTAATCGTTGTGATGCCCTGGATGGGCTGGCTGACGGTTTTATCAATGACTGGCAGGGCTGCGACTTTGACCCCGGAATCCTCACATGCAAATCGGTTAAAACAGGGACATGTCTTACGAAGGCACAGGTAGATGCATTAAGGGATATGTTTAACGGGCCGCGCACGAGTGATGGAAAATCCATATACGGCCCTTTCAACTATGATACCGGCATTGGAGGATCAGAATGGAGGGGCATGCATATCGGTTCTTCAGGCACCGGGAAATGGGATTCTGCTGACGCCACACTGGGATTAGTAAATTTAAGTTATCTTCAATTAACCCCTCCTGATCCTGATCTTGATCCCCTTGAGTTTGATTTTGACCGTGATGCTGTTCGGACTCGCCATACTGCTGCCAATACAGATGCTGACTCGACCTTTCTTTCGACCTTTGCAGACCATGGGAAGATGATCGTTTATAACGGACTTTCTGATCAGGGCATGGCATCAGGCGTTCTTTCCGCCTGGTACGATGAAGTAGTTAAAGTCAATGGCCCGGCTATCCGTGATTCTATAAGGCTCTTCTTTATCCCGGGCATGTGCCACTGCAGCGGGGGAAAAGCAACAGACCAGTTCAACATGCTTGACGCAATAACAGGCTGGGTGGAAAATGGTAAGGCGCCGGATCGAATCATTGCAACAGGCAAGGCATTTCCCGGTGTATCAAGGCCACTTTGCCCCTACCCTCTTGTTGCACGTTATAAGGATGGAGATGTAAACAGCGCAGACAGTTTTGTCTGTTCAAAGTAGCGGCAAAATTTAAGGAGAATTAGAACGTGGAAAAAAAAATACCCGGCCTGCTTGTACACACTTACGGTTTTTCACACCTGACCTTTTCATTGATGATGAGCTTTGCGCTTCAGTATTACACCATTTTTTTAACCGATGTGGCCCTGATTAAATTATCAATTATCCCTGTTATCTTTTTTATAACCCATGTTGTTGATGCCATTTCAATCCCTGTTTCGGGCGCCCTGATACAGAGCACCCAGTTTCGTTGGGGCCAGTACCGGTCATGGCTGCTGTTTATGCCTCTCGCAACCTCGGTTTTTTTTACACTTACATTTACAAATCTGCCGGTGATCTATGGAATTAAAATAGTCTATCTGAGCCTGGCATATATGATAGCCCATGTGAGTCTTAATTTTGCATATAATGCCCAGCTTGGCCTGATATCAGTAGTGGCGAAAAGTGTTAAAGACAGGATGCGGATGTCAGCCAGGAATGTACAGTATGGCATGTCCAGCCAGATTATCTACAGCTATTTTGTTTTAAGTATGTTTTATCGCTTCACTGAAAAAAGCGAATCATGGGGATACTTCTACACTGTTGGAATCCTGGCTGTTATTCAGGTATTCGGCTACTGGTTTCTTTTTTACCAGATAAAAGATTACGATAAATATAATCCGGCAAAAATCCTGTCAACCAGGATGTCTCTTAAAGAGATGGTGCAGCAGGTTATTGGAAATAAGCACCTTCGGACTTTAATGTCTGCGGATATTGTATCCTATCTGGGTATCTTCAGCCTCCAGACAGTTGCAGTGTACTATTTCAAATATGTAATAGAAAATGAACAGTATATGAAACCCTATTCTCTCTCACTCGCCATTGCAAGTTTTACCAGCACGCTGATTGGGCCGGCGGTATTAAGGGTATTAGGCAAGAAAAACACATACCTTTTTGCCTCAATCTGGGGAACAGCAGGCTATATAGTTCTGCGTCTTTTTGGCCTGTCAGGCCCATATGTTTATATTGCAATTATAGTTATATCGGCACTTGGCGCCGGAACCAACGGCCCTATACGCCAGGCAATGTATATGGATGCTGCTGAATATGGTTTTTATAAAACGGGTAAGGATGCGAGCGCCTTCATAATGTCGATGTTTACTCTGCCTATAAAAATTGCTATAGCAATTGCCGGGACTATTGTAACCGCGGGGCTGGATTTTATCGGTTTTGTCCCGAATACTGCACAAACCGAACAATTTATAAGTAACCTGATGAATCTCATATGCTATCTTCCGGCCGGTGCATGTCTTATGGCCTTTGTGATAATCTCTTTTTATTCACTTTCTGATAATAAAGTTACTGAGATTATGGAGATAAATGCGGTAAAAAGGGCCGAAGCCAGATAATTTTTTTTAATAGTACAAAGGAGATGATCTCATGAGAAAAAACACTAACCGAATCTTAACTTTAACATTAACCATTTTACTGGCTATTATTCTTACTCATCCTGCCTATACGCAGGATGCTGCGCCACAACCCAAACCCAAAATGGAGTTTAATCCATTCCAGATGGATTCACGCGCAAAGGAGATCGCCTATAACTTCAAGGATGCCAATAAAGAACTCAAATACTGCCTGTTTGTTTCATCAAAGGTAGATAAAGAGAAAAAGGCCCCTCTCATTGTTACGCTTCATGGTCTAGGCGCAGGCCCATCAATCATGATGAATAAACAGGCTGTTGACCTGGCAGAGGAAGGGGGCTACATCCTTGTGGCGCCCATGGGATATAATGAAAGGGGTTGGTACGGTGTACCTTTCAGCATCCCCGCGGGCAAGACTCCGCCAAAACCCGCCCCTTCAAATGAGGGTGCAACTGCCAAACCGGCACCAAAGCCCTCTCTGTTTTTTGATCCGAATGATCCGCCAAACCTGCATGAGTTGAGTGAAAAGGATGTAATGAATGTTCTGGATATGGTACGTAAAGAGTATAAAATTGATGAGAACCGGATTTACCTGATGGGCCATTCCATGGGCGGGGCCGGGACACTTTACCTTGGGAGCAAGTATGCGGATATCTGGGCTGCAATAGCGCCCATTGCCCCGGCAGCCTTTGGCATTGAGCCTGATATACTGGAAAAAATAAAAAGCATGCCGGTAATTTTTGTACACGGCGCTACTGATGAAGTAGTACCAATAGACATCTCCAGGAGATGGGTTGAAAAGGCAAAGTCATTGAACATGACATATGAATTCAAGGAAATGGAGGGTGTAACCCACGGGCCGGTTATAACCGCTGCACTTCCGGCTGTATATGAGTTTTTTGGTAAACACTCAAAATCGAAATAATCTATTTTTAAAGGTAATGTTTATGCAGGGTGTAATCAGTTATCATAATACCGCCTGCATAAACGGTCTCTTTTAACTATACAATCTACAGGATACAGGTATATAATCTTTTTTATTTTTTGAGTAATGTTACTCATTTTTTTGTTCACCTGTCTGAATAGGAGTAGCAAATGAAACACCGATTAATTTATACTATCTTAACAATTTTATTTTCATTCATGATTACATCTTCTCTAATCTACGCTGAAGAAGGAAAGATAGTAGTAATGAACCCGAGGGGCATCCAGCCTGAGATCCGCAAGATCCCCATGGCAAAACGGCCTGCAACACTGGACAACAAAACAGTTTATATTGTGGATACAAAATATCCCAACACAAAGCCCTTTGTTGAAGAACTCTATACTGCATTAAAAACAAAATACCCAAAAACCACATGGGTACTTAAGGAAAAGTTCGGCGGGTACATGGATGATGACCCTGCTTTATGGAAGGAGATCAAGGCAAAAGCCCAGGGGGCCATTGTACTTGTCGGGCATTGAAGCAGCTGCTCTCCGGCAGTTGTCGGTCATGCAGTAACCATTGAAAGAACAGGCGTGCCAGCAATCCCCATGATTACCAGCCGGTTTCAGGAGTTGGCATCCACTACAGCATTTAAAAAAGGCATACCAAACCTGCGTATAGTCTATACACCTCACCCCATAACAGACCGGCCTGCGGAATTATGCAGGGAATATATTGCGGGTAATAACCCTTTATCAAATAAACCCATGCTAGATGAGATATACTCAGGCCTTGTTACCCCCCTTTCAGCTATCGATGCCAAAGCTGGTTTTCTTGAGAGAGAGGCCAGGCCAAGGCTGTTTCCTGCGGATACAGCTGAAAACCTTATGGAGTTTTTCTACAATCAGGGTTACACAGATGGAAACCCGATCATCCTTCCAACTGAAGATAAGGTTAAGGAGATGCTCAGCGCAACAAGCCATCAGCCAGATGAATGGGTTGGCCAGATGAGGCCTTCTCCTCCTCATGAGGCATGGTACTATACAGTTGAGATGGTTGCAGTCAATGCGGTAATGGCAGGCGCTAAACCTGAATACTTCCCGGTTATTTTGGCAATAGCCTCTAAAGGCGCAACATCAATGATCAGCTCCACATCATCCTTTGCCAGGATGGTGGTGGTAAACGGCCCTGTTGTGAAAGAGATAGGCATGAATTCGGGGATAGGCGCTATGGGGCCTTTTAACAGGGCTAACTCAACAATAGGAAGAAGCTGGACACTTATCTCAAAAAATCTTGGAAATTCCGGAAAGCCGGGCGAGACATACCTGGGCAGCCAGGGGAACCAGCTTAATTTTAATAATATCTGTTTCCCGGAAAATGAAGAAGGACTTCCAAAAGGATGGGAACCGCTGCATGTACAGAAAGGGTTTGAAAAATCAGAGAGCGTTGTAAGCCTCTTCAGCGGATGGAGTTTAAATGACATAGCATGGTATTCACCCCTTCCCCAGCATGAGGTCATAAGGGGATGGCTTGAGCATTTCTTTTCTTTTGGCGTTACCCAGGCGACACTTATCCTTGACCCCATTGTTGCAGCCGATGTAGCCTCAAAGGGATATAATACCAAAACGGTCTTTGCAAAATACCTTGCAGAAAAAACAGGAACCCCTGGCTGGCTCTACTGGTCAGAAAACAGGGACAACCTTAAAAAGGCTCAGGATGGCATAGAACCCTTTGCCGGGTGGCTTAAAAGGGGAGAGGATGCAGTTGTGCCTGTTTCACGCTATATGGGCAGGAGAATGGGCGGGTCTGGCCTGCTTGCCACAACTGAAAACAATGAATCCATAACTTCCATACATATAGTGGTCACTGGCGGCGGGACAAATACCTTCTGGTCTGGCGGTGATTTTGGCTATATAGGAAGCTCATCAGTGGATTTCTGGAGATAGGAGGCAAAAATGAAAATCAAAATATCTACAATATTAGCTGTCTCTGTTTTATTGGGGCTGATAGTTGCGCCAGGGAGCGCCCTTGCACAGTTTAATTCATCAAAAAACCCTGCCCCCATTGGGTCGCCGGTAAAAGACATGGTTGAGCTGGGGTCTGTATATTCAAACATATATGACATTACCATCACGGTTCTTGAAACTGTGAGGGGTAATGGTGCGATGGTACTCCTTAAAAAGGCTGACTCAAATGTTAAACAACCATCCAAAGGATTTGAGTATATTCTTGCGAAGGTAAGGTTTGAGATGAAGGCAAGGGCTGTATCAGACAAATTAACCATTAACATAGGCGACTCACCTCTTCAGTGGATTGCCCTGACATCGGAGCTGCTCGAATACACCGGTATTTCAGTAACAGTACCTGATCCTGCATTAAAGGGCACTGTGAAACCCGGTGAAAAACTTGAAGGTTGGGTGGCATTTGCTGTAGATAAAAAAGACAAGGGGCCAATAATGGTGTTTGACCCTGATACTGGTGGCGCAACAGGCCGTGGAAAGACCGTGTTCTTTAAGCTCTTTAAGGATTGATAAATGCAGGGGCAGACCTGCTGGCCGCGCCAAAGCTTCTCCGGCCATCATAGCCTTAGGGAAGGTGGTTAGCGACGGCGGGCGTGTCTACCCTGATTCATGTTTTATTAATGTAGGGGCAACCCCCTGTGGTTGCCCTGGCTCATTTATATTAATGTAGAGGCGGACCGGCGTGTCCGCCCTGTTTTTTGATTTTCTCTTGTTCCCATGGTCCCCGTGGGAACATTATTTTTAACGCTCTGCGTTAACTTTCAAAGTTGATATCCCGTAATCTTGTCACATTGTAGTCTTTGAATATTGAGGGATAAGTCGGGGAATCCACCACGACAACTTCATTCCCACACATGTGGTAATCCAAACGCAGACGTCATTCCCTCGAAGGAGGGAATCCATTTTCATCTTCGTCGATTTCTCTACTTTGCCCAGTTTTCAACCTTTAATGATTTAATCCTTAGAAATTCTTTTTCATTATTTGTGACCAATATCAAATCCTTACTTAGAGCATGTGCAGCAATAAGCATATCAAGAGGGCCAATTATTTTACCCTGTGATTCAAGCTCAGTGCGAATTATTCCATAATATTTTGATGCAGCCTCGTCATATGGCAGGATTTCAAATGGGGTGAGAAATTCTTCAAGTCGTTGAGCATTCTGTTTTTTGTTATTGCTTTTTGCAACACCATAATTTAGTTCGGATACAGTGATAGTCGATATACCGATTTTCCCAACTTCTGTATTTTTAAATTTTTGAATTACTTTAAAGGGTTTTTGATTCATTAGATAAATACAGATATTGGTATCAATCAAATAGATCATTTAAACCATCCCTTTCCTGTTGAGAATGAGGTTGATTCCTGTCAGTCATAAATGGCTCATCATATTTTTTTAAATTTTCTTCCCAGTCATCCCATACTGATTTATCTTTAGGTATTATTAAAATTCCTTGAGAGACTTTTTTAATATATACCTCCTTCCCTTCGAATCGATAACTCTTGGGTAAACGCACTGCCTGACTTCGCCCGTTAATAAATAATTTTGCAGTATCCATTTTATCCTCCAAATCAGTGAGCTATACCACAAAGTATATACCACTGAATTTGAATGTCAAGAGCACAGAGAGCGGGGAGCAAAAATCAAGAGAAATTAGTATTGCAGATATCCAGGCAAAAAATCATTATACAATTGTAGGGGCAGACAAATGTGTCTGCCCTATTCCTTGATTTTGATGTAGAGACGGGTTCCTGTCCCGACATAGCCGTACGGCGACAGCGGATGAAACCCGTCTCTACTTGATTGGTATCCGGTACAAAATTCGGGTATAAATCCAAGCAGATTAAAATTTATTTTTTTCGGGCGGACACGCAGGTCCGCCCCTACGGATTCTGTTTCAGAGAAGCAATCTGCAGCTCCAGTTTCTTGAGCTCTCTCAAGACCCTGTTGGTATGCAGATGGAGGCCAAACCATATCTTGCTTACCCATATCCCACATATGCAGAATGCAGTGAGCCCTCCCCATTTTAACATGTCTGCGATAACAGGGGAGACACTGAAGAACCGGATAAGAGCAAATGCCGCAACTATCAGCAGCGCAATATTAACGATAGTAGCGAACCAGCTTATGAAGCCCAGGCTGCCCTTGTAAATCCCCAAAGCCTGTGCAGTATACTTTGGTTCTTCATTAAGCCGACCCAAAAAATCCTGATCTTCCTGTGTTAAGGTTTGATGAATGGCCTTATCCAGATTACTTGTCTCTTTATTACTCATGATCTTTTCCTCCTGTGTTCTCTTCGTTATTTTTAAAAAATGCCTTTAATTTGTTCCTCGCATGAAAGATCCTGGTTTTTACCGTGCCTGCGGGTATGTGAAGGGCGGTTGCTATTTCATTAACATTAAATCCCTCAATATAGAACAGCGCAAGTGCTGCCCTTTGTTCGCCAGGGAGCTGTTTCAGTGCCTTCTCCATATCCATCTTCAGACTCTCATCTGCCTCTCTCTCGCCTATTTGTTCATTATCGACTGTTTCATTTTGTCTGCTAGTTTTTCTTCTCCTGATCAGGTCATAACAGCGCCTGGAGACAATGGAATATGACCAGGCCGGAAACCGCGATACATCATTCAGTTTTCTAAGCCCGGCTATGATCTGGCTCCAGGCATCCTGTACCACATCCGCTGCACCTTCATGATGACCCAGGAACCTGCATGCATGGGCATAGTGGCGCGGCCACCAGCGCCTGGCCAGTTTATCAAGCGCCTGCCTGTCGCCATCCAGTGCCATTAGCACTAAAATATCGTTAAAGACCTGTTCTACTTTTCCTGACATGTCAGATAATTGTCCTTTTTAACCATACAGTCGTTTGAACGACTCAAATGGTTCAAATATTAAATGATATATTGCACCAAGTATACATTGGAGTAAATAAAACATCCTGTATTTTCACCACGGAGAGCATCCGCCTTCGCTGAAGCTATGGCGGGACAGGCGGAGAACACAGCAAAAAACAAGGGAAATTATACATAATTCAAAATTCAAGGTTCGAAAATAAAGTTTTTCATTTTTCCATCCTATGTATTCATACCCAGTCGTAATGAAGCATAGGCGCTAAAGTCCAATGTTTTTGAATTAAAATGCAACTTAAGCTCCTCTCCCTTGATGGGAGAGGTCGGGAGAGGGTGGAAAAAATAGGTAATAAAATGGTTTCGTTTATTAATCCTGGTTTCCCCCTCCCCCAGCCCCTCCCACAAGTGGAGGGAAGAGTTAAGGCTAGAGTTAAATAATCAAGAAAGATAATTTGACCCTTAATAAAAGATGGTTTAAAAAGGATGAAAAATTCGCATCTAAAGAATAAAGATATATTTTTCCGGATAACATAAAAATAGGCTTACGATAAGGAGGTCATGCATGAATCAGATACTCATAGGAAAAGGCGAGCAGCAGGTACACCTTTTATCAAAGTATGGTAACCGCCACGGGCTTATTGCAGGGGCCACAGGCACGGGTAAGACTATCTCTCTTCTTCTTCTTGCCGAAGGGTTTTCACGCATGGGTGTGCCTGTATTTATCTCTGATGTTAAAGGCGATGTAGCTGGCATTGCAGCGCCAGGCGCCATGAACGATAAGATACAGCAGAGGATCACCCAGATAGGCATTGAGGGGTATGTAAACGAACCATCCCCCTCTGTATTCTGGGATATTTATGGCAAATTGGGCCATCCTGTGCGTGTAACCATAAGTGAGATGGGGCCTGCCCTCTTAAGCCGGATACTTGAGCTGAACGATACCCAATCCGGAACCCTGGAGGTTGTCTTTAAGCTTGCAGATGAACAGGGGCTGCTTCTGCTTGACCTTAATGATTTCAGGGCCATCCTTGGCTTTATTTCCGAGAAGAGCAAGGAGGTGTCAGCGCAGTATGGCCTTGTGAGTAAACAGTCGATTGCAGCCATACAGCGTTCCCTGCTCGCCTTTGAGCGGGAAGGTGGCAACCAGATGTTCGGTGAGCCTGCACTTGATTTGACTGACATTATGCGGACTGATCTTTCGGGCAAAGGTATTATAAACATACTTGCCGCTGATCAGCTCATCCTGAAACCAAGGCTTTACTCCAGTTTTCTTTTGTGGCTTTTATCCGAGTTATTCGAGAATCTGCCAGAGGTGGGTGATCTTGATAAACCCAGGCTTGTATTTTTCTTTGATGAGGCGCACCTACTGTTTGATGATGCACCTACAATTCTCCGCCAGCGTGTGGAACAGGTTGTAAGGCTTATCCGCTCAAAGGGTGTTGGCATCTACTTCTGTTCACAGCTCCCTGATGACCTGCCGGGTGAGATACTTGGCCAGATGGGTAACCGCATTCAGCATGCGCTTCGCGCCTTTACACCACGCGACCAGAAGGCAGTGAAAACCGCAGCAGAGACCTTTGCAGTTAATCCCAAGCTGGATGTAGCCTCAGTAATATCAACACTTGGTGTGGGCGAGGCACTGGTATCTACCCTTCAGGAAAAAGGTGTACCCATGCCTGTAGAGAAAACAATCATATGTCCGCCACGATGCAGGATGGGGACTATAACACCTGATGAGCGGGCTGCAATACGCATGAGAAGCCCTATCGGGATGAAATATGATACCCCCCTGGATCGTGAATCAGCCTATGAGATACTGAATAGGCGGGCGCTTGAAAAGACCGAAAAATCAGAGATCAGAAAAAAAGAGGCCAAGTCGGAGAAACCGGCTGAGAAGGGGCAGGGGATGCTCGGCAATATCCTGTGGGGCACAGGCAGGCGGCAGGGCATGGTTGAAACAATGGCCAAACAGACCGTACGCACTGTAGGGAGCCAGCTAGGAAGGCAGATCGTGCGGGGCATACTTGGAGGGATATTCGGGGGAAAAGTGGGCAGGTAACTTGATTCAGCAGAAAATATTTATAAATGGAGATATCCACCTCAGGCATCATTACCGCAAAAGCGAATTGGATGTGAGCGGACCGGTGATAGATTCATAAAGTCAGACTGACCGAAATCCATTTCATTATTATCGGCCTGGAATGTCAGTCTGAAAATTCTTTATGAACGCATAAAAATCAAATTTAACAGGCGAACATCCTTATTTTACGGAACCTTGTATTCCAGACCATGACAGCCACCGCAATAATTTTCCGATTTTTTATGCTGATGATGGCACTTGTTGCAGTCAGGAATCTTTCCGTCATGGGGAGAGTAATGGGGATTTATCGGGAGCCCTTTTGTTGCTTCAAGCAGGGCCTGAGGATCATTATGACATGTCTGGCACATACTTGAGTCCACAATCGTTTTGGGCTCAGTGTTTTCATGACAATCTTTGCATGTCAACCCGTTGAGCTGATGCTTATGGCTCAAAGGCATTTTCGTGCTCAGGCTTAGCTGCCCTTTAGAATGACATGAATCACAACCCTTTCCGGTCATTTTAGCTGTATCAACATGCCCCTGGGGTAAAACATCCTTTTCCTTATGGCAGACTTTACAATCACCAGGTCCAGGTTTAGCAGGAGCCTTTACAGCTACAGCGTTATCCAGCTCCTTTACGCCGCAGGAAAGAAAAAACAACAGACACAGGCCGGTAAGACATAATATGGTGTATTTGTGCATTTATTTACCCTTTAATATTGATAATGTTGATTGTAATTTTGCTTACAGTACTCACCCAGTTAATTAAAAGCTCCTGATTCGTGAGCACTATAAAGGTGATGCCCCTTTGTGTCAATTCTAAAAACTGCCGGTTCAGAAACTGACCCTCTTCATGATTCATATCTTCAAATGTGACTTTATCCCATTCAACCGCTTCGGGGTTTTCTGACAACATTTACAGCGGTTACGATTATTTATTTTCGCCGGAAATATCATTACCAAGCTCCATTTTAGGCACCAATAACCAATTATTAGATGACCCGATCCATCTTTTCTGCTAGTATAACTCTTCTAATACTATAAGGGTAATTTACAAATGATTCGATATCTATTTATATTCATCTGGACTATCATCAGCACCATTACCCTGAGCCTTGTGGCCATATGTACTGCCTTTTTCTCCAGGAACGGAAATGGCCCCCATGAAATTGGCAGGCGGTGGGGAAAGTCTATACTATGGGTATCAGGCATCAGGATTCAGGTTAAAGGCATTGAAAACCTTGACCTATCAAAGCCCAGTGTTTTTATGTGCAATCACCAGAGCAATTTTGATATCCCCGTGCTCTTTTCTGCACTTCCTGCGCAGTTCAGGTGGATAGCCAAGGCAGAGCTTTTTAAAATACCCCTTTTCGGGCGTGCCATGCGAGGCGCTGGTTACATAAGCATAGAAAGAAAAGAGAGGAGAAAGGCCATACAGAGCCTGAGAGAGGCGGCTGAAAAGATTCGGTCAGGCGTCTCAGTAATGATATTTCCGGAGGGCACCCGAAGCCTGGATGGCAATATAGGCGAATTCAAAAAGGGGGGCTTTTTTCTTGCTTATGACGCGGGGGCGCAGATTGTTCCTATCGTGCTGAACGGGACATGGTCTATCATGTCAAAGGATTCATTAGCCATAAGACCTGGTAATGTAACCCTCTCCATACTTCCGTCTGTAAATGTTACTGATTATTCAAAGGCAGATAAATCAAGACTTATTGTGGATGTGAGAGAAAGAATAGTGAAAGAGTTTGAATCCAACAAAGCGCTCAAAGAAGGTAATCAATGACAAATAAAAACCCTCAGTACAGATTAATAATTGTCCTGTTATCTTTAATATTATTTACACCCATCTCAGGCTGCAAGGCGTCTGAAAATATCAAAATAGAAAAAAGCAGTATGGTGCTTGATGTATATCCACATGACAAAAATTCACAGACAGAGGGGCTTGAACTCCATAATGGTTTTATTTATGAAGGCACAGGCCCATGCAAGGATGGCCCCTCAAGCCTGCGGAAAATCGATCTTGAGACCGGCAAGATTCTTAAATACATCTCTCTCCCCCGCCCCATTTTTGGCGAGGGAATAACAATATTTAATAACAGGATCATACAGCTTACCTACAGGTCAAAAAAAGGTTATGTCTATGACCTTGAGAGCTTCAAGCAGATAAGAACATTCAGCTATGACACTGAGGGATGGGGTCTTACCAATGATGGTAAAAATCTGATCATGAGCGACGGGACATCCACCCTTCAGTTTCTGGACCCTGATACCTTTGAGGTGGTAAAAAGGGTGCAGGTGCATGATAAAAATGGTGAGGTGAGGGCGATTAATGAGCTTGAATATATTAAGGGGTATATCTATGCAAATATCTTTCTGACCTCTGATATAAAAAAGATTGACCCTGAAACAGGGACAGTAGTAGACACCTTTAGCCTTAGAAGCATACTTAAAGGCCATCACAAATTCAGGGTTGATGACCCTGCAAACGGTATCGCCTATGACGCAGAAAACGATACACTGCTTGTTACAGGCAAATACTGGCCCTGTATTTACAGGATAAGGCTTTCAAGCAATTAAAACCGGATCGGAAAGGAAACATATAATGATTGAAAACGGCTGGCATACCACCCAGATACGGGTCAGGTACAAGGATACTGACCGCATGGGTGTGGTATATTATGGCAATTATCTTACCTTCTTTGAGGTCGGAAGGGCCGAATACATGAGGGCAGTGGGCTACCCATATTCGGAACTGGAGGTCAAGGGATCAGCACTAGCGGTTATAGAGGCCTCTGCAAAATATATGGCAAATGTGGGTTATGATGAGGTGATCCATGTAAAGACCTGTATCGCTGAGATAGGAAGGGTAAGACTCAGGTTCAATTATGAGATTTATTCAGAGACCAATACACTTCTTGTAACAGGCTTTACTGTGCATGCGTGTATCAAAAATGATAAAAAACCGGTGCGAATACCGGATACGCTTATAAGTGCTGTAAAAAAAATTACAAATAATCAGAATTAGAATATTTTGACTGGAGAAAACAGTATATGAATTTCATGGAAAAGCTAAAAACAAGGTGGCGATCATCGAACTCGCTTCTATGTGTCGGTCTTGACCCTGATATAGAAAAGATACCGGATCATATAAGAGGCATAAATAACCCCGTATTTGAATTCAATAAGGGGGTAATTGACTCCACCCATGACCTTGTCTGCGCCTATAAACCCCAGATAGCCTATTACTCTGCATTCGGTTTAGAGGATGAGCTTACACTCACCATTGAACATGTTCATAACTACTACCCTGACATACCTGTTATACTTGATGCAAAAAGGGGAGATATCGGCGCAACTGCAAAGATGTATGCAATAGAGGCATTTGACAGGTACAGGGCAGATGCGGTTACTGTTAACCCCTACATGGGAGGCGATACCCTTGCCCCATTTATCGACAGGAAGGATAAGGGGGTTATAATACTCTGCAGGACATCAAATCCGGGTGCGATTGATCTTCAGGACATTGAGTCTGGTAATGAAAAGATATACAGTATAATAGCAAAACGCGCATCAAAGGAATGGAACTATAACAATAATATAATGCTTGTTGTGGGCGCAACATATCCTAACGAACTCGCCGAGATAAGGGCGATTGCAGGAGACATACCTTTACTTGTGCCAGGGATCGGCGCACAGGGAGGAGATGTGGAAAAGGCTGTAAAAAATGGCATTACCAATGATAAAACCGGAATGGTGATCAATTCATCACGCGGGATCATATTTGCCGGAAGCGGTAAAAACTATACAGATGCGGTACGTAAAGCGGCAATCACACTCCGTGATGAGATAAACCTATACAGATAATCATATTAACAGATGGAACATTTTAGAAAATAAATTGTCAAACCTGACGAATATAAAAACTGTCGATGCAGGCAGTGCTGAAAATGATAATGACCTTATAAATGCCTTTATTAAAGGGGATCATTCAGCCTTTGAAAAGTTGGTGCTCAAATATCAGGATCGTGTATTTAACCTGTGCTGTCGCCTGCTGGGAGATAGAGATGAGGCAGAAGACTCTGCCCAGGAGGTCTTTATTAAGGTATACAGGGCATTGAAAGGATTCAGGTTTAAATCCTCCTTTTATACCTGGCTCTATAGAATTGTTATCAACACCTGTAAAAACAGGATAAAATCTGTTGAATACAGGAGTATAAAATCAAGGGTCTCCATTGACAGCGACCAGGAAAACAGAGGCAATACAATCGTTGACATAGTTGACCAGAGGCCAATGCAGGATAAGACCCTTGAACAAAAGGAAAAGATGAAAAGGGTACAGGAGGCATTAAACAGCCTGCCGCCTGATCAAAAAACAGTTATTGTGCTCTGTGATATTGAGGGGCTCTCATATGATGAGATTGCAGGTATTACAAAAACCAGGCTGGGGACAGTAAAATCAAAGATTTCAAGGGCAAGGCTTGGCTTAAGAAACAAACTTGAGGGGATAATATAAAATGGAATGCGCAAAGATAAAATCTCTTCTATCAGAATATATGGATAAGGCATTTGATAATGATACTGTTAAAGAGGTCAAGGAGCACCTGCTTTCATGCAAGGATTGCAGCCGTGAATATTTCAAACTTAAATCCATTACAGAAGAGTTGAGCTCCATGGAAAGGTACAGGGCTCCTTCAAATCTCCTCAATAAAGTCAACATTGCTATCCAGAAGAGGCCCTGGTATTTAAGGCTCCCTGACTATATTCCGGGTTCAGGAGGATTCAGGTTACCAATGGAGTATGTAACCCTTGCTGCAACGGCTGTGCTTGTTGTTTTTATCTTTACCAGCATCTACATTGACAATGAAAAGGATAATATGATTGCAGGTTCAGGCGGCAACAGACAATTTTTAGGGTCAAATACCGGCCCCAGCGCTGTATCAGTTGAACCTTTAGAGCTTCAATTTATCCCTGTAAGCCGAAAGGGGTCTGGTACGGTTTCAGCAGATAATCTGTTTTCAGTTTCATCAGGCAAGCCATCCCGCGACTTGCAGCTCCCTGATATTCTTAAAATGATGGATATGGACTCCCCTATCCTGAAAAATCAAAAAATTATATCAAGCCTTAATGAGTTGATCACGAAAGCAGGAGGGGATATAGTATTAAAGGAGCATAAGGGTGCAGCCGAAAACATAGATGCAATTACAGTAAGCATCCCTAAAAAAAGTTATGATTCTTTTATACAGGGGGCAGAAGAGATAGGGAGATTTCACCCCCCCGCCCCTGCATTGACTGGCAAGAGCGCTGATCAGGTTCTTGTGCGCATAAGATTTAATGTCAATGAATAGGATTATTTTAAGGAACATTTATATAAGTCTTTATGTCTAAGGCACCAGTATCAAGATGATATTAACCTAGAAAAGGAGCATCAAATGAAAAATAGATATATAACACAATACATAAGTACATGCCTTAAAAGAAGTGTAATAGCCTCTGGCATTGCCATTCTGTTTACCATTTTTATTCTACCGGTCGGGACAAGTGTATCGGCTAAACCCGCTCCGGATAGCTTTTCCGGCCTGGTAAAGGAGGCCAGCCCATCTGTAGTCTATATCAGCACTAAGAAGACAATAAAGCAGAGGTTCCTCTCCCCATTCGGTCAGAACGACCCCTTAAGGGAGTTCTTTGAAAAATTCTATGGTGACCGTTTTCCAAGAGACAGGCCTCAAAGCGGACTTGGAACAGGCTTTATCATAGATAAAGAGGGTTATATACTTACCAATAATCATGTTGTTGAAATGGCTGACGAGATCAAGGTGACCCTTGAAGACAAAAGTGAATTTGAGGCAAAGATAGTTGGCCGTGACCCTGAGACTGACATTGCACTTATCAGGATAGAGGGTGCAAAAAATTTGAAGGCATTGAAACTGGGTGACTCTGACCTGATGGATGTAGGAGACTGGGTTGTAGCAATAGGAAACCCATACGGACTTGGAAACACGGTAACAGCAGGTATTGTAAGCGCAAAACACAGGAATAATGTGGGCATAGGCACATTTGATAATTTTTTACAGACAGATGCATCTATTAATCCCGGTAACAGCGGCGGCCCTTTGATTAATATTAATGGTGATGTTATAGGCATAAATTCAGCTATCTATTCACAGACAGGTGGAAGCGTTGGTATAGGTTTTGCCATCCCGATCAATATGGCAAAGGACCTGCTTCCCATGCTTAAAACAGGCAAGATAGTGAGAGGCTATCTTGGTGTAGGGGTGCAGGACATAACTCCTGATCTGAAGGAACAATTCAAACTTGAGAGCGAAAATGGCGCCCTTATTACGCAGATATATCCTGACGGCCCGTCTGAAAAGGCAGGACTGAAAAGAGATGATGTTATAATATCCTTCATGGGCAAGGAGATCAAAGACTCAAAAAGGCTACCCTATCTTGTCTCTGCAACCCCTGTCGGTACAGAGGCAGAGGTAGTTGTAATAAGAAAGGGAGAGAGAAAGACCTTCAGTGTAAAGCTGGGAGAGAGGCCGCCATCCGATGAGGAGGGAGTTGTAAAAGAGTCATCAAGCATGAACCTTGGGATGTCAATAGAGGCACTTACAGAAGAAAAGGCAAGAAGATATGGAATAGCTGACAGCGAAGGTATACTTGTGCTGGATGTTGAATATAACTCACCTGCCGCAGAGGCGGGTTTAAGGCAGGGCGACATCATACTGGAGGTTGACCGCATAAAGATAAAGACTGAGAATGATTTTGAGGCAAAACTCAAGTCATACAGACCTGGAGACAAATTGCTGCTTCTTGTAAAACGCGGGAAATCACAAATATATACAACTCTGAGGGTCTCGAAGGATAAACAATAACCTGATTAGAAAAACAAAAGCCCCTTTGCCTGTGCAATGGTAAAGGGGCTTTTTTTATGGGAAAAAATTATCTTACTGAAAGGCCCAGCTCCTTAAGCTGTGCGTCATCCACTCCTGAGGGTGCATTTGTCATAAGACAAGACGCGCTTGATGTCTTCGGGAAGGCAATAACCTCCCTTATGGAATCAGCCCCGGACATAATGGCAGCAAGCCTGTCAAACCCTATTGCCATTCCGCCATGCGGAGGTGCCCCGTATTTTAAGGCCTCAAGCAGGAAGCCGAACTTCATCTCAGCCTCTGCCTTTGAAATTCCGAGCAGATTAAATATCATCTCCTGCATCATGGTATCATGGATACGGATGCTCCCGCCCCCTATCTCAACCCCGTTCAATATCAGGTCATAGGCCCTTGCCCTTACCCTGCCCGGATCACTTTCCAGCGCTGACAGGTCTTCATGCAGAGGCGAAGTAAAGGGATGATGCATAGCCTGAAAACGCCCTTCCTCCTCATTATATTCCAGGAGCGGAAACTTTGTTACCCAGAGGAAGCTGAATTCATCCTTCCCTATAAGGTTTAATCTTGATGCAATATTGAGCCTTAGTGCGCTTAATGCCTGATTCACAATACTCTTTTTATCTGCCACAAGCAGAATAAGGTCGCCAGGCGCCGCATCAAATGCAGTTTCAACAGCCTTTTGTTCATGCTCCTTTAAAAATTTTGCAATGGGCGACTGCCACGGCCCGTCTGTTATCTTTATCCATGCTAACCCCTTTGCGCCGAAATCTGCGGCGTAGGCAGCAAGTTCATCTATAACCTTTCTGGAAAAGTCACTGGCTGCACCCTTTACATTGATACCCCTTACCACGCCGCCCCTTTCGACTGTCTCCTTGAATACTTTGAATTCACACTCTTTTACCATATCAGAGATATTTTTCAGCTCAAGGCCAAACCTTGTATCAGGCTTGTCATTACCGAATCTGTCAATAGCCTCGGCATATTCCATGCGGGGTATCGGGTTAACAATATCTATGTCAAGGATCTCCTTGAAAAGCCTCCTCACCATACCCTCAAATATTCCCATTACATCATCTTCATTCACAAATGACATCTCAAGATCCACCTGGGTAAATTCAGGCTGCCTGTCAGCGCGCAGGTCTTCATCCCTGAAACAACGCACGATCTGGTAATATTTTTCAAAACCTGCCACCATAAGAAGCTGCTTAAATAGCTGTGGCGACTGTGGGAGCGCAAAAAACATACCCTTGTTTATCCTGCTGGGCACAAGGTAATCCCTGGCCCCTTCAGGGGTGCTCTTTGTAAGTATTGGCGTTTCAACCTCTAGAAAACCCATTTTATTGAGATAATCTCTTATACTAACTGCCATAAGATGCCGTCTCTTGAAGTTCTGGAATATCTTTGGCCTCCTGAGTTCAAGATACCTGTACTTGAGCCTGAGTGTCTCTGATGCATCAACAGTGCCGTCTATCTGGAATGGCGGCACCTCTGTCCTGTTGAGTATCTTCAGTTCTGTTGCAACAAGCTCAATATCGCCTGTTGGCATGTTTTTGTTTTCCTGGCCCTTAAGCCTCTTTACAACCTTTCCCTTTACGGCTATGACCCATTCACTCCTTAAAATACGGGCCTTTTCATGGCATTCACTATTTTTCTGAGGGTCAAATACTATCTGGGTTATGCCATCCCTGTCTCGCAGATCAATAAAAATAAGGTTGCCCAGGTCACGTCTCACATTCACCCAGCCCATTAAAATGGCCTCTTTACCCTCATCCTCAGCCCTTAAGCCGCCACAGTCATGGCTCCTTTTCCAGTCATTAAGTGTATCTATGTTCATATATTCTTCCTGTTTCTATTTTAATATTTTTACCAGGTTCTGGATGAGATCAGTGATGGGAATCTCCTCCTGCGCCTTTGTTACCATGTCCCTTAACACCAACTTACCCTTTGAGAGCTCATCTTCACCGGCAATGAGTACCCTCTTTGCATTGAGTTTATCCGCCTTTTTCATCTGCGCCTTTAGCCCCTTTGCCTCATACTCCATTTCCACTGAAATATCTTTCTTGCGCAGGGTGTCGGCCCATATAAAACCCTTTCTAAACGCCTCGTCTCCCAGGGCAATGATAAAGAGATCAGGCACATCACTTAAAGGCTTTTTCTCCTCTTCAAGTAATGCTGCAAGCCTTTCAAAACCGATAGCAAACCCCATCCCCGAATGGGGAGGGCCATCGAGCTGGCTTATAAGGCCATCATACCTGCCACCGCCAGCCACTGCGCTCTGTGCGCCTAATCTATCGGTCTGTATCTCAAATGTGGTGCGTGAATAGTAATCAAGCCCTCTCACCAGAAGCTTATTAACAATATAGGTTATACCCAGCTCATCAAGGTGCCTCTTAACAGCCTCAAAATGGTTTTTGCACTCATCACATATGTTGTCCAGCATCACTGGCGCCCCTGTCATGGCCTCTTTGCATGAATCGATCTTGCAGTCAAAGACCCTTAATGGATTAAGCTCAGACCTCCTCTGACATTCGCCGCACAACTCTCCTGCCCTGTCAGATAGAAAGCCCTTTAACCTGTTTTTGAACTCACCCCGGCATGATGAACACCCCAGGGAATTTATGTTAAGCGTCACATCCGTTAACCCTACCCTCTCAAAGATACGGATTGCCATTGTAATCAGCTCTGCATCTGACCTGGGGCCCGGGTCGCCGAAGAGCTCGGCGTTAATCTGGTGAAACTGCCTGAATCTCCCCTTCTGTGGCCTCTCATGCCTGAACATAGGGCCTATGGAAAAGAGCTTCTGTACCGGATTTAACTGGTAAAGCCTGTGCTCTATGTATGCCCTTACAACCGATGCTGTTGCCTCTGGCCTTAAGGTCTGGTTCCTGCCCTTGCTGTCAGGAATGGTGTACATCTCCTTTGAAACGATATCTGTCTCCTCCCCTATTCCCCTGGTAAACAGCTCTGTCCACTCAAGGAGAGGTGTTCTTATCTCCTTAAAACCAAACACTCTGAAAACATCCCGTGCGTTCTTTTCTATCCATTGCCAGAGCGGTGTCTCGTGAGGCAAAATATCCTTGAAACCTTTTATTGTAGCGATACTCAAATTATATTCTCCTTAATTGATACTAAAAATGCTTTCAACTTTCAGCCTTCAGCTATTAGATACGTTTCAATGGACCTTTTCCTATTGAAAAGACATTAAAGCCTGTCTCATAAAGTTTTTTATGATCCAGGATATTCCTTCCGTCAAATAAAAAGGCGGGTTTTTCCATTGAATCATATATGCGTTTGTAATCAAGCCCTTTATACACTCCCCATTCAGTAAGGATGGCTATGGCGTGACTGCCCTCAGCTGCCCTGTAAGGGTCTTCCTCATAGGTTATGTATTCCTTTATATCAGCAAGCTCCTTTTTAGCATTGATAATAGCCTTCGGGTCTGAGATAACCACATTGGCCCGCTCCTCAACAAGCCCCCTTGTTACATATATTGCAGGGGACTCCCTTGTATCTCCAGTATCCGCCTTGAATGCAAAACCAAACAGGGCAATCTTTTTACCTGCTATCGTATTGAACATGTTAACAAGGATATTCTGCACAAATCTCTTCTCCTGCCACTCATTGATCTTTACCACTGATTCCCAGTAGTCAGCCACCTCTATCAGGCCGTAACTCCGGCATATATAGACAAGGTTCAGTATATCCTTTTTAAAGCAGGATCCGCCAAAGCCTACACTCGGCTTTAAGAATTTACTGCCAATACGGGAATCAGTGCCTATTGCATAGGCCACTTCATTTATATCCGCCTCTGTCTTTTCACAGAGTGCGGAAAGGGAGTTTATGGATGAAATGCGCTGGGCAAGGAAGGCATTAGCCGTAAGTTTTGAGAGCTCTGCACTCCAGACGTTTGACTCTATGATCCTTTCACGTGGTATCCAGTTGGCATAGATATCCACAAGCTCTTTTCTGGCCCTTATACCAGACTCTGTCTCTCTTGAACCGATAAGTACCCTGTCAGGGGCCTCAAGGTCTTTTATTGCTGTGCCTTCAGCTAAAAATTCCGGATTTGAGAGCACCTCAAAGCTTATGCCACTGTCATTACTGTTCAGTATCCTCTCCATTGCCCTGGCGGTTCTTATGGGAAGGGTGGATTTTTCAACTACTATTTTATCACTGTCAGAGTTGGCAAGTATCTGCCTTGCGGTCTTTTCCCAGTACTGGAGGTCAGCTGCCATGCCTGCCCCCTGTCCAAAGCTCTTGGTCGGGGTATTTACAGAGACAAAGATGATATCTGCCTCTTTTATGTTCCTGTCTATCTCTGTGGAAAAGAACAGGTTCCTGTCTCTTGCCTCCTTTACAACGGGAAGAAGTCCTGGTTCATATATAGGGAGATTATCCGACTGCCACTCCCTGATTCGCTGCTCATTTATATCAACAACTGTAACCCTGTACTGAGGGCACTTGAGCGCAATCATGGCCATTGTAGGCCCCCCCACATATCCTGCGCCTATGCAGAGTATTTTCCTTTTGAAATTCATGATATCTCCTTTATGCGGTTGGTTAAAAGGCTTTATTATTTTACTTTAAAAAAATCAATATACCACTTTACAAACCTCTCAACGCCATCTACCACATTTACACTGGGTGCATAACCCAGATCCTTTACAAGGTCATCCACATCAGCCCATGTTGCAGGCACATCACCTGCCTGCATGGGCATAAAATTCTTCTTTGCCTCTTTTCCCAGGGCCTTTTCAATGGCCTTTATAAAATCCATGAGGTTGACTGGCGAATTATTCCCGATATTGTACACCTTGTATGGCGCAGGAGAAGAAGATGGATCAGGCTCCTTTCCGCTCCATTCGCTATTACCCCCGGGAGGATGATCCAGCACCTTTACTATACCGGTAACAATATCATCAATATATGTGAAATCCCTTTTCATATTGCCATTATTAAATACATCTATGGGGCTCCCCTCGATGATCGCCTTTGTGAAAAGGAAAAGGGCCATATCAGGCCTCCCCCAGGGGCCATACACAGTAAAAAACCTGAGCCCGGTAGTAGGTATGCGGTATAAATGGCTGTATGTATGGGCCATCAACTCATTTGCCTTTTTAGTGGCCGCATAGAGTGAAATAGGGTGATCAACATTATCATGTGTGGAAAATGGGTAATTTTCATTCAGGCCATAAACTGAGCTTGAAGAAGCATAAGCAAGGTGCTTTACACTGTTATACCTGCAGCACTCAAGAATATTTATAAACCCTGCAATGTTTGAATCTATATAGGCATAAGGGTTTGTGAGAGAATACCTGACTCCTGCCTGTGCAGCAAGGTGGCAGACCATATCATATTTTTCTGCCAGAAAGATACTTTCAATCCCTTTTCTATCCTCAAGGTTCATCTTTATAAAGCCGTAACCGGAATATTTTTTACTGTATGTCATTTTTCCGGGCACAATATCCTGCCTGTCGATACCGGCCCGCTCCAGCCTACCATACTTAACATTAACATCATAATAGTCATTTATGCTGTCCAGACCTGTTACCTTATCTCCCCTGTCAAGAAGCCTTATGGCCACATGAGAACCAATAAAACCCGCAGTACCTGTAACAAGTATCTTCATTTTATCTCCCTTAAAATAGATCATTTAAAATAAGTTTTGGAAGCTTATCAGATAAGATAAATCATGTCTAATTATTTCAGATATTAAAAGGGTTTAAGCATGCCTATGGCAATTTCCTTCTGTTTTAAAACCTGTTATTTTATTCATTAGAGGATAAAACAGAGATTAGCTAAAAAATGATTGAAAAAAAAAGTCTGTACAGGTAAAAGACTATCCGTCTTTATTTTTCTATACAGGATGAACAAGGGGCAAAAGAATGGATGTAATCAATGAATTTTTTGAATGTAAAGAGTGTGGCGGCAGGGATTTTCTCAGGATCTATCACTTCTCACTCCGTTTTCACAGTGTCAACTTTTCAGATTCACTGGTATATGATCGCCTGGTCGATGAGGTCTACCAGTGTAACGACTGTAAAAAAACATACAGCATTGATCAGATTGATGAGGTACTGGAAGCCATAAAGGCAAGGCATAAAAACACGGATCTGGAATAGCAAAAAAAGCGGGGTTCTTACAAATGAACCCCGCCATCAAATAATATCTTCACAGATATCTGACGGGTTATTTCTCACCGCTCTTATAATAGAATTGAAATTTATATTTTCCTATTTCTATATTATCAAACTCGTTCAGTTGAAGGCTCTCTTTAATGATCTTGCCATTTACCTTGAGCTTTCCTTCCATTGATGTAATTACATAGCCTGTCGGTCGTTTACTTATAGTCGCAGCGGTGGCCGGCATAAAAAAACCTGTAAGTTGTATTTCAGATGTTTCTGCCTTTCCGATCTTTGTGAGTTTTTTACTCAACTCGATTTCACCCATTTCAGCATGGCCGATAAAACTGATCATTCCTGTCTTCTGGGCTGTTGCCGCAGCGACCTGAACACCCGGCTGTTTGGCAAGAAGCTCCTTCTGCTTTGCAGTGTCAAGCATCATTGTCTTATCCATGTCTATCTTGGTCTCAGGTGTGGCTATTTTAACGGCCTGGCCATCACCCACAAAAAGGATACGATGCTTGCCAATAATGATATTATCTCCATGTGCAAGTTTATGGGATACTATCTTCTTGTCATTTACAAATGTGCCGTTGGTGCTCTGAAGATCAGTAAGGATATATTCCTTTCCTGCGACATCTATCCTTGCGTGGTAACCTGAAACAGCAAGGTTATCCACTGTAATTACATTGTCCTCATTACGACCTATTGTGATGCTCTCTTTCTTTAGAGGATATTCTTTAACTACCTGATTATTAAACATCAAGATAAGTCTGGCCATTATTATCTCCCTCAATATGAATTGTTATATATTATTCTTATTTTAATATAAATAGCAATAACTATTATTTAAACAGCATTATTTTTTTACCCGCCTTATGTACCACCACTGAAATATCAGAGAGTATATAGGAAATCCTGCTCATAAGACCACGCCTGGGCTTTGCCAGATCAGACAGGAAAACCGATACAATAGTTGTATTGTCATGGGCTCCCCTGTCAAGTACTGTACGTATAAAATTCCTGCATAAATTCTCCGGGTCAATTGAGTCTTCTATCATCTCCCGGATTTCTTCATCATTCATCAGGTCTGTTAACCCGTCAGAACAGATTACAAAACGGTCATTACCTGACGGGTCTATCTCGTAAATCTCCGGTTCAACACTTTCAGATGACCCCAGGTTCCTGGTAAGGATATGTTTCATGGATGAAAGTGAGGCATCTTCCTCGGTCATCATCCCCAGCGCAACCTGCTCTGCGACAATAGTGTGATCCTTTGAAAGCATTTCAATTTCACCATCCCTTAACATATATATACGGCTGTCACCCACATTTGCAGCTATGATCATGGATGGGGTGACAAGGAGCACAACAACTGTGGTACCCATACCCTGATATTGCTTCTTTTCAAGGGCCATCTCATAAACAACCCTGTTTGCAAGGCGTATCCCCCCAAGGATATAATTTCCCTCCCTTGAAAGCGAATCATCAGGTCCGCCGTAAATATCATCTGCGCTGGCATCCTCCTCCAGCCATCTTTTGTAACTTCTGTTTATTATATCTACAGAAATATGGCTTGCTATCTCTCCTGCCAGATGCCCTCCCATGCCATCAGCCACAATATAGAGGCCAAGAGAATCATCAACAGAAAAGGAATCCTCATTACCTTCTCTTTTAAGGCCTACATCGGTTATGCCTGATGATTTTATCAGCAAGTTTGAAAAACCCCGAAATCAATTATAAATACATTCAGGCCCTGAATTCTTTTATCCATACAAATAAACACAGGAAGGGCTTGTAATTCCGGCATACCATGGCAGACAGTTTTAAACCTGTTTTTCATCACCATTTACCTGCCCCTCCTTTTGCGTTTTCAGTTGATCCATCTTTTCGCCAAGCAATCTAAGTATGCGAGCCATCTGCCCGGCTGTCCTGAATCGTTTTGCAGGATTTTTTGCAAGCGCGCTGTCAAGTATCTGCTCGCATGCCTTAGGGATCCTGTTATTATATTCTCTGCATGATGTGTGCTGCACCTGGGTGATCTGATAAAGGAGACCGCTCAGGTTGTCACCATGAAAGGGTAATTCACCTGTGAGAAGCTGATAAAAAAGAACGCCAAGAGAGAAAATGTCAGATTTCAGATCTATTTTCTGCCCCATAATCTGTTCAGGGGACATATAATTGGGTGTGCCCAGTATAACCCCTGTTTTGGTCTTTGATGATGATATAGCCTTTGCTATCCCGAAGTCTGTAACCTTGACCTGCCCGTTCTTCAGAAGCATGACATTGGCCGGTTTGATGTCCCTGTGTATCACCCCATCCCTGTGGGCATAATCAAGGGCCTCTGCTATCTGTGCCACAATATTAAGCACAGTCCTGACAGGAAGCAGATTCCCCTTTTTTATAAATTTATCCAGGTCCTCCCCTTCCAGATATTCCATTGCCATGTAGGTAAGATCGCCGTCATCCCCGACATCATGTATTGTCACAATGGACTGATGGGATAATTTTCCGGCTATCTCCGCCTCCATGAAAAACCTTTCCTTTATCTCCTTGATTACATCCTCTTCAAATTCATCAGAGAACCGTATGGTTTTTATGGCCACAAGGCGGTTTATCTTAGGGTCCTGCGCCTTGTAAACAAGGCCCATTGATCCTTTTCCTATCTGGCCTATTATCTTGTACCTGCCGACCATGGTGCGTGCATTTACACTTGAATCACTGAGCACGCTTGAGGGTTCTTTTATACCCCTGTAACTCCCCATGGTTGAGGCATAATCAGATGCCTTCAGCATTGGAATCCTCTCATCAAGGTCCCTGAAGCCCCCGCTCTTATTGATGTAAGTGTAGAGCTCAATTGCCTTTACAGGCATGTTCTTCTTTTCATATTCAAGCCCGAGATTGTAGATAAGATCCTTTGTCTCCTTATCAAGGGGGAGTGACCTGAATTCTTCAAATGCCTCATCAAGTTCGCCCTGGCTCTGGAGATTAAGTCCCAGGATCCTGCTTGTCTCACAGGATCTTACATTTACTGATTTGGAAGGGTCATATTTTACTGCAAGTAATAAAGAGAGCAGCACTGTCCCAAAAATCATATTGCCTGTCTTTACCCACACACCTGCAAATAAAAAGGATGCAAATACTGCCAATATCATAACCAGTATAATGGTAATAAATAATATTAGCCTTGTGGAATGCCCCTTTGATGAAGCAAGGCGGATATAGGCAAATGTGAACAAAACAAAAAAGAGTATCTCAACATAAACAAGGTATGAGGGCCTAGCTGCGGAACGGCCATTCATCATATCGAAAAACTGGTCAGCTATAAGGGCTGTACTCTTCAAAGAGAGGTCAGAGTTCTCAATACCTGAGCCAGCCAATTCAATTAAAAAAACCTTATCCTTTGTATCATGCCTCTTTTCCATGTTACCGGTAAATTTTTCATAGCCGACAGTACTGTAGCTGGTCGGCTCACCCCTGTAAGGGGTATATATCCTGCCATTAATAAGGGGAATACCCAGATCCCTTATCATTATCATTGATTCATCAGGCTTTACCTGCGCAGGTTTCAAGCCGTGATATGATATTGCCATCCTCAGGGCAATTGTCGGCACAAGTGACCCTTTATACCCTGCATAAACAGGAAATGAGATATCATCCTGAACAGCCTTCCCATATTTACCTATAAACCCTGCCCCTGCCCTGCCAGCAATTTGCATGTGGTTAAAGGATGCAAGGGTCTCAACAGAGATAGAGTCAAGAAATGACCCATCCATCCCTGATGCATCAAGAAAATCAGGGTTTTTAATTGGGGTTGTGCCCGCGGGCATAACAGTCAAAGGTACGATTACAGGGCCTTTCAGGGCAGGTAAACCTGGTATTTGCCCCTCTTTTGCAAGCGCTCCTTCAAGCCTGTTAATGGATTCAAAAATAAAATCCCTGAACTCGGCAGGCTTTTTTTCATGAGGATACACTTTTACCTCACCAGCAAATGCCCTCACAGCCTCTATGGTTTGAACCGGCTCATCTGTTTTTGATAGAGATACAAAGGCAATAACCTTTGCCCCCCCCTCTGAAAGGGAGTCTATCAGCTTGATACAGAGCTGACTGAAGGAATCTCCTTTATTGGCCTGTTTGTCAAAGCCTTTTGTATCAAGGCGGACAATGACCAGATCTTCACTTTTAAAAGAGCTGTTTCCACTTATTAACCCTGAACCTGCCCTGTATAAGAAGCTGTCCACATGATCAATAAGGGGCCAGCTAAAAAAGGTGAGAATAACAAAAAGCAGCAGGATAAGTATGCCTGTAAGATAACCCGGCTTTGTTTTATTAATTGCCATATCAAACTTAAATAGAGGTTACTATTCTTGAGTTAGCCTTATTAATTTCCAATTATTTAAAAGATGTATCAAAACAACAAGTTATTGTCAAAAAAAAACATTTTTATTAAGATCAGCAGAATCCCTAGATATTTAAACCTTCCCTTATGCAACCCTTTATAGTCCCCAGAAAGGTCTTCTTATAGGCCTTCTCACACCTGCTCAAATGGGGCAGAGCCTTACTCAGATCATATGCCAGCTCCCTGCATGACTGGTACCTCTCTTCAACATTTTTGGCTGTTGCCTTTTTTATAATAGGCTGAAAAATGGCCTGCACAGGCGGTGACTGCGTGGATAAAGGCGCAGGTTTTTCATTAATTACCTTATAGAGTGTGGTATAAGGATTTTCCCCTTCAAAGGCCTTTCTACCCTCGATAAGTTCATAAAGAACGCACCCCAGTGAAAAGACATCGCTTGCCTTGGTTGCAGCAAAACCTTTAAGCTGCTCAGGCGACATATAGCTTGGCGTTCCCCAGAACCCCATAGGCTGGGTGCCATCTATCATGAGTGAAAGCCCTAAATCGGTTATCTTTGGAATTCCCTGTTTGTTCAGAATAATGTTTGAGGGCTTTATATCCCTGTGAATGACGCTGTTTTCATGAGCAAAATGTATCCCCTTGCATATATCTATCATTACCTCGCTTACCCTTGTTAAGGGCAGTAAATTTTTTATATCACAGAAGACATCAAGTGTATCGCCTTCTATATATTCCATAATGATATAAGCAAATTCAGGGCCTGCGTTCGAATCATAGATAAAAACAATATTGTCATGCATAAGTTTCCCAACAAGTCTCGCCTCTGAGACAAATCTGTCTACCCCTTTATTTGAAACCTTAACAGCTACATATCTCTTTTCAACCTTATCCCATGCCTTATAAACGAGCCCTGTGGCCCCTCGCCCCAGTATCTTGTTAAATTTGTACCTGTCATCACCTGTAGGATTAAGGCATATATCATCCGAATTTTTCATGACCATCTTTTTAAAAAGATCAAATACCGTTCTATTATGTTCTTCAAAATCATTACCGTTTGAGAAGGTCATTTCAACTCCGGCATAAAGAATTTCTAATACAATTAATGTCTGTTTCGAATATGCAATTATTCATATATTTTAAACCTTACTGTGTCGATCTATCTTTTTATCCTGAATATTAAAGTCGCATTTTTTAATTTTTGAAATTTTGCTGCCTTTGATTTTAAAGACTTCAGCAGTTTCACCAGCCCCTGATAATCCTGGAATCTGTTATCCGGTTCTTTGGCCATCATTTTTTCAATAACCTTTCCAAGTGCTGTTGATATTGCAGGATTTTTCTTTCTTAAAGGTGTAAGCTCCTCATTCAGGTGTTTGAGAAGCACCTCTTCTGCTGATTCACCCTCAAATGGCGCAAACCCTGTAAAGGCATGATAAAAAGATGCGCCCAGCGAATATATATCACTCCTGTGATCCATGGGAAGCCCCTGAATAGCTTCAGGTGATATGTAGAATGGAGAACCCACAATGCCCTCTTTATTTTTCTCACCCACATCAGCGGTTATTGCGACACCAAAATCGACCAGTTTTACAATATCCTGGCTGTTTATCATTATGTTCGCAGGTTTCAGATCCCTGTGAATTATATTTTTCTGACTTACCAGATCAAGCGCTTCACAGATTGTTATCAAATAATCTAGACCCTTTATTGAATAGAGTTTATCCCCTTTCCTGATCAACTCTGCAAGTGAAGCGCCTTCAATATACTCCATTGCAAAGTAGAGGATCTGATTCTCGTTGCCAATATGGAATATTGAAGCTATGTTCGGGTGATAAAGCTGAGAAATAAACCTCGCCTCTTTAATAAACATCTCCCTGAACTTTTCCTGAGCAGCAAGTTCAAAGGCTATTACTTTAAGCGCTACAGTCCTTTCCAGTGCAATATCCCAGCCTTTAAATACGCCCCCCATAGCGCCCGCGCCTATAAATGAAACAACCTTATAGTTATTCAGCTGCTTGCCAATAAGGCTCTGGTAAAACCTCTTTTCAAGAGATGCCCCTTTATTATTTTCCACATTATTCTCTTCTTCTGAATCATCACTACCGCGGGTAATAAATAGTGTTCGCTCAACATTTTTTATAGTCTGGGGCGCTTCCTGAGTCTTTTGCGGTATAACCGGCGGGGTTCCTTTCTGTAAATGGGACTTGATATACTTGAGGTAATCAATCCATTCGGCGCTTTTCTCCATCTCTACGCCTATCCCGGCATCTTCCGAAACATTAAGATTCTTAAAGGTAATGTGTTTTATAATGCCCTTAACAACCGATATCCCGGATGGCAATGAGATCCTTACATAGAGTTCAACCCCGGCCTTGCCAAGCATTGAGGTCTTGATAAACATCCCTTTGGCGCTGATATTCTTGATCTGACCAGGTATCCAGAGTATGCCATTCCTTGATATCTCTATCTTCAGGATGCGAAGCAGGGCCGCCCTTTTTGCCTCACGTTTCTCATCATCATTATCCGTTATTTTCACCATCTGTGTGGCGCTGTAGTCTATCTCCTGGTCAGACTGAGGTGTACTTTCATTATTATCCTTCTCAGGCGGAGGGCATATCTCGCTAATGCGCGCAGCCATATCCACAGGCTCCATGGGATATACGATAAAATCTGTTGCCCCGTCCTGAAATGCCCTTTTTGCACTTCCCTGATCATTGAGTGGGACACAGAAAATAAATGGAATCTTATCCCTCAGAGGGTCATTCTTAAGAAAACGCAGCAGGTCGTAACCGCTGACATCGCTTAATTTATTGTCACACAGAATAAGCTCGATAACATCAGACGACAGTGAAGATAGCACTCCCCGCATGTCCATTGCTGTTGATACAGAATAGCCGTAATTGAAGAGAGAATCAGATACTTCCTTCAAAAATTTCTCATCTCTGTTTATAAAGAGTATTTTTTTTCTATTGTTCATCGCCGTATGGATTAAACCCTTAAAATGAACTCCGTGAGTATCAAATTTTTCTAATCAAGACATAAGGTCATCATCTGATTCAGCTTCCATTAGCTTTCCCATTGGTGTCTGGTTTCAGGCATATCTGGACCGCGAAATATTGAGAACCTGCCCTGAAAATAAGCACCGCAATAGGCATCTTATCTGAGTGGCCCAGCTGGTGCCCGCTGCCTACTATTACTGATGGGAGTGATATCTCAAAGTGATAGGGCTGCCCGACAAAATCCTTTTTAGTAGAGCCTCCAATCATATTTACAATCTCAGCCACACCATCATGGATAAATTCAGCATTTATCTTATCTTCATCTGTGCCCATCATTCTTGCTATTATGGTCTGGGCCAGAGGCCAGTAGAAGGTTATACCCAGGATACCTTCTGCCCTGCCGGTAAGGGCTATCAACCCAGAAACATCGCCAAATATCTTAAAATCATTATCAAAATATACCTCTTCAAAAGACACATCCAGAGAAGCAACTGTTTTGAGCACCGTGCATGTATTTTTTACAAATGAATTGATATATTCTGTTTCTTCCTTTAGCGGCTGCCGGTTGGGAATAAGGTGACCACTTAATATCTGTCTTATCGCAGCAGGAGGATCCTGTAAAGATATCACCTCAGTGGCGCCGGCAGTAATAAATGATTCTATTGAGCCTTTATTATCCATAACCCTGAAAACGATAATCGGGATGTTCCTGAAATGGCATGCATACCTTAATTTGCGTATCTGTTTTGACAGTTCAGGGTTTTCATCCCCTTCCTGTAATATGATCATCCTGTAGTCTTTGAGTTCCCTGATGTTTTTAAAGGAGAGGCTCTCCAGGGTTATGGTATCACCAAGAAGATCATTTAAAAAATTTATGATCGGGGGACTGCAATCAATAGCAATTATTTTGTTTGGCATTTATTAATCTCCATCATTTCATATTCTGTCAAAATTCCTTGAATATGTGTTTTGAAAAGGCAAAACACATATAATCCTTTCAAAGATCAGATAGAACTATTTATGAATTTAATAAGCTCTTCGTTAGTAAAAGGTTTAGTGAGATATCCTTTTGCGCCCGCCTTCTTTGCGATGCTAACCTTGTCATCTTCAGATTCTGTTGAGATCATCAATACCGGAATATCTTTATACTTTTCATTTTTTTTTAATAATTTCAAGCAGTCCAGCCCTGTCATGCCTGGCATATTCCAGTCCATGAAAATAGCCCCTATTTTACCATCATGGTTTTCAAGCTGTTCAAACACCTCCTGCCCGCTGCCGGCCTGGATTATCTCTGTACCCATTGGCCGCATGGCATTCTGTATTATGTTTCTCATAACTTTTGAATCGTCTGCTATAATTACTTTCATACTATACCCTCACAATATGTAGTTTATTAGACCTGTGATTTCAGCATCTAAAACTGGAAAAAATATTTTGTAACTACCATATATCGACACATAGTAACAATTTCTTAAATATACAGGCTATTTTTCTTTACTTGACCTTATTTTTTTTAATTCCCAAAAAAAACATCAATCAGTGACTGGATTGAAAGAGGTGTATCATGTGCCAGGGAGAAAGACAGGATAAAGCACAAAAAACAGAAAATGGGGTTACATTACATTATAGTATTCGGCAAAAACATCTTTTACACACTATGCGGAATCATTTTAAAATGTATCATGCATAGTGGGTAACAGTAAGAGAAGCGTTTAAAATTCAATACCCTTCTGGCCTTGTACACCCGCCTGGTAAGGGTGTTTGACAGGACGCATTTCAGTGACAAGGTCAGCCGCATCCATTAATGATTTTGGCGCATATCTGCCTGTGAATGCAATGTGAAGATCTGCAGGTTTTTGCGTCAGTACATCAAGCACAGGTTGAAGATCAAGGATATTATAATTGAGGAGATAGGTGAATTCATCAAGCACAATCAAATGAAATTTGCCGCTTCCCATCACCGGTAAACACCATTAACAGACCTTTCTCCATTAATATTTCCTGCCTTTTTATTAAAGACCCCATCCATAAATGACTTACAGATGGGGTTCGTGTTATTAATATTCGTATCTCAAACCAAGATGGAATGTCCTGCCAGGCGCAAAATAACCCTGAATAGGGGCATAGGTTGAATCAAAGAGATTGGATATGTTCCCCTTAAGTAAAACGCGTCCAAACTCTTTAAACGCAAACAGTAGATAAGGTGACGACCTTTAAAATTATAATTTCATTCTAATTTATAAGCCTTTGCTGTCTTTTCCCCACGTTGAACCGAAATGCTTACTGCAGCTGGTGTGATGTCGAGCCGCCTCGCTACATCCACCATTGGTATTCCAAGATCAACCACCACCCAATAACATAGCAAATCCCTGGCATGTATCCTGTCTCTTTGCTTCCCTCTTCCGGTTATATATTCCTTTTCCAGTTCGAATATTTCACAGACCTTTTCAGTTACCTTTTCAAAAGTATATCCCAGACGTTTCAACTTATATTTCCTGGAAAATTGCTCTTCAGATTCTGACAGAACATCTATTACAAAATCACTTTCTCCTAATATCCGTTGATCGCTTTTTATTCGATCCTGGCCTTTCAACCTTATCTTCTTGATCTCATCCC